>CANGUQ010000116.1 GCA_947456915.1 Betaproteobacteria bacterium | reverse complement strand
CGCCGAGGCGGTGCGCACCGCGGCCCGCATCGCGGCCTGACCGCGCGCCGCAGCAAGGTGCGCGTGCCGCGCGCCTATAATCGTCGATCGCTTTCGCCGCTGCGCCTGCACCGTTGTCCGCCGTCCCCCAGCCCTCCGTGCTGTTCGCGACCTCCGAGGTCGCGCCTCTGGTCAAGACCGGCGGTCTCGCCGACGTCAGTGCGAGTCTGCCCGCGGCGCTGGCCGGGCTGGGCGTGGATGTGCGACTGCTGCTGCCCGGATACCCGGCGATCATCGCCGGCATGCGCGAGCGATCCGGTGTCGCCTCGATCGCCGCGCACGCCGGATTCCCGGCAGCAAAGCTGCTCGCCGGCGCGCTGCCGGGCAATCTGCGCTGCTTCGTGATCGACTGTCCGGCACTCTACGACCGCGTCGGGAACCCCTACACCGACTCGAGCGGCGCCGACTGGAGCGACAACCCGCTGCGCTTCGGCCTGCTCGGGTGGACCGGCGCACTGCTCGCGCGCGACGCGCTGGCACTGGGCTGGCAACCGGACGTCGTGCACGGCAACGACTGGCAGACCGGGCTGATGCCGGCCTACCTCGCGCTGCAGGCCGTGCCTCGCGCCGCGCGCGCCGCGAGCGTGTTCACCGTCCACAACCTCGCCTTCGGCGGAAATTTCGAGCCGGGACTGCTGCCGCAGCTGGGCCTGCCACGCTCGAGCTTCGGCATCGACGGGCTGGAATACTACGGCCGGCTCTCGTTTCTGAAGTCCGGGCTCTACTACGCCGATCGCCTGACCACGGTGAGCCCGACCTATGCGCAGGAGATCCAGCGCGAGCCGCTGGGCTTCGGCCTGCAGGGTCTGCTCGCCGTGCGGGCGCAGCGGCTCGACGGCATCCTGAACGGCATCGACGAGGCGACGTGGAATCCGCAGAGCGATCCGCATCTGGCGGCGCGCTTCGACGCCGCGAAGCTGGATACGCGCGCGCGCAACCGCCAGGCCCTGCGCGCACGCATGGGGCTTGCCGACGAACCGGACGCGATGCTGCTCGGTCTGGTCAGCCGCTTCACCGAGCAGAAGGGCATCGACCTGATCCTCGACGCCTGGCCGCAACTGATGCAACGCGGCCACCGCCTGCAGCTCGCGATGCTCGGCTCGGGCGATCCGGCGCTCACGCTGCGGGCGCACGATCTGGTGCGGCGTCATCCGCGGCAGGTCGCGTTCGCCGAAGGTTTCGACGAGCCGCTGTCGCACCTCATCGAAGGCGGCATCGATGCCTTCCTGATGCCCTCGCGCTTCGAGCCCTGCGGCCTGAACCAGATGTACAGCCAGCGCTACGGCACGCCACCGATCGTGCGTGCCACCGGCGGCCTCGCCGACTCGGTGACGGACGCGGCAGACCCGGTCGACGGGGCCGGATTCGTGTTCACGCAGGAGACCCCGGCTGCATTGTCCGCGACGATCGAGCGCGCGCTCGCGGCGTGGCGTGACCCGGCACGCTGGCGTGCCCTGCAGCAGGCGGGCATGCGCCGCGAGTTCGGCTGGCGTGCCAGCGCACGGCGCTATCTCGACGTCTACCAGCGGGCCATGGCCGAGGCCGCGGCAGCGCGCTGAAACGGCGCCATCCGCACGCCCCCCCGCGCCGGCCGCGCCCGCGCCGGCCGCCTCAGATCCAGACCATCATCCCCAGCTCGAACGGGTGGGTGAGCAGTTCGTGGCAGGGATAGACGCGGATGCGGTACTCCAGCTTGCCGCACAGCTCCGGACTGAGTTCCAGCGCGAAGCGGTGCTCGCCCGATTCGGTCTTCGTACCGGTGGGCGCGAAGACGAGGCGCTGCGGCTGGCGCAGGTTCTCGTAGGGCGTCTGCCGCGCCAGCGTCAGTTCGACCGCCACGTCCTCGGGGCCGAGCCCGTTCAACGCCACCGCGACCTCGATGCGCACGCCTTCGCCGAAACGCAGCGACTTCCGCGGCTGATCCATGCGTCGCGCAGCCACGCCGGGCCACGCGCTGCGAACACGCGCCTTCCACTGTGCGACCGCGCGCGCGCCCTCGAAACCGCTCTCGCTGTAGCGATGCCACTGCAGGCTCGCCGGGTGATAGAACTTCTGCACGTACTCCCCGACCATGCGCCCGGAGTTGAAGCGCGGCAGCAGGGTCGCGATCGAACGCTTGGCCATCTTCACCCAGCGCGGCGAGTAGCCCGAGGCCCCGCGCTCGTAGTACATGGGAATCACCTGATCCTGCAGCAGTTCGTACAGCGTCTGGCACTCCTCGCGCGTGCGCCGCGCGTCGCCCAGGTGCGGCGCCGCCGGCTTGATTCCCCAGCCGTTGTGACCGTCGTAGCCCTCGCCCCACCAGCCGTCGAGCACCGACAGGTTGAGCACGCCGTTGATGCCGGCCTTCATGCCCGAGGTACCGCTCGCTTCGAGCGGGTACACCGGGTTGTTCAGCCACACATCGACACCGGAGACGATGCGCCGGGCGATGCGCAGGTCGTAGCCCTCCAGCAGCAGCAGCCGCCCCTCGAATCCGGGCATGCGCGAGATCTGATGCAGCCGCCGGATCAGGTCCTGCCCCGGGATGTCGGCGGGGTGAGCCTTGCCGGCGTACACGAACAGCACCGGACGTTTCGCATCCGAGATCAGATCACGCAGGAAGTCCAGATCCTCGAACATCATCGTCGCGCGCTTGTAGGTGGCGAAGCGACGCGCGAAACCGATGGTGAGCACGTTCGGATCATCGGGATTCGCGTACTTGAGCAACCGGTCCAGATGCGCCTCCGAACCGTTGTTGCGCAGGTGCTGCACGCGCACCACGTGCCGGATCAGGTGCAGCATCCGCGACTTCAGCGTCTGGCGCACGCTCCAGAACAGGTGATCGGGAATGCCGTCGATGCCCTTCCAGAACTCGGCGTCGCGCTGGCGGGCGAACCAGTCCGGCCCCAGATAGCGCTCGAATATCTCCATCCACTGCTCGGCGAGGAAGGTCGGCACGTGCACGCCGTTGGTGACGTAGTCGATCGGATTCTCTGCGGGAGCGATCTGCGGCCACAGCTCGCGGCAGATGTCGGCCGAAACGCCGCCGTGGATGCGCGACACGCCGTTCTGGAAGCGCGAACCGCGGATCGCCAGCGCCGTCATGTTGAAGTCGCCGTTGCCCATGCCGTGGCCAAGCGCCATCAGCTGCCCGTGGTCGAGCTTGAGCTGCGGCGCGAAGCGCTGGAAGTAGTCGGCGATCATCGACTCGGCGAAGTGGTCGTGTCCGGCAGGCACCGGCGTGTGAGTGGTGAACACCGTGTTGACCGCCACTGCCTCCAGCGCGGCGTCGAACGACAGACCGCTGCTGGTCAGCTCGCGGATGCGCTCGAGCACGAGAAATGCCGCGTGACCTTCGTTGATGTGCCAGACGGTCGGCGCGATGTCGAGGACACGCAGCGCACGCACCCCGCCGATACCCAGCACGATCTCCTGCTCGATACGGGTCGTGCGGTCACCACCGTAGAGGCGCCGGCAGATCGCGCGGTCAGCCTCGCTGTTGCGCTCGATGTCACTGTCGAGCAGGTACAGCGTGACGTGCCCGCAACGGGCGCTCCAGATCTTCAGCCCGACCGCCCTGCCCTGCAGTTCGACCTCCACCAGCACTTCGCGCCCCTCGTCGTCGACGACGGCGGTGATCGGCAGATCGTCGTAGTCCGAATCACCGTAGGTCGCGTGCTGGTTGCCCTCGCCGTCGATCGTCTGCGAAAAGTATCCCTGCCGGTAGAGCAGCCCGACCGCGACGAACGGCATGCGGGCGTCGCTCGCGGCCTTGCAGTGATCCCCGGCGAGAATGCCCAGCCCCCCGGAATAGATCGGGAAGCTCTCGTGAAACCCGTACTCGGCGCAGAAATAGGCGACCCGGTCGGTCTGGCGCAGCAGCTCGGCGCCGTGGTGGCGCACCGGCTCGTCGTGGTAGCTGTCGTAGGCCGACAGTGCACGGTTCAGGTTGGCGATGAACACCGGGTCGTCGGCTGCAGCGATCAGGCGCTGCTCGTCCACGCGCTTGAGGAAGGCCTTCGGGTTGTGCCCGGTGGCTTCCCACAGACCCTTGTGCAGCAGCGAGAACAGCCGCCGTGTCTGGCGGTCCCACGAGTACCAGAGATTGTTCGCGAGTTCATCCATGCGCGCGAGCCGGCGCGGGATGTTCGGCTCCACCTCGATCGTGAATGCGGTCGGTGCTCGACTGTCCATCGGTTGCTGCTCCGTCAGGGCTCGATGCGAAAAGGCCAGGTGATGCGGGGCCGGGTGATGCGGGGCCGGGTGATGCGGGACCGTGTGATGCAGTAGTGGAAGGATGCTGGACCGGGAACTGCGGGACGGGATGATGCGGGGGCTGGTGAAGACGGCGCGGTGCAGGCAGGACTCGCAATGCCGTGGCTGGCGCCCCCCCTGTTCTTCCCCCGGCGACCGCGGCGGCAGGCCGGACACGCCGCCGTCACGGCGACGTCAGCGCGGGTGACCGGGCCTCACCGCTGCAGGGAGTGTGGCGCCTGCGGTGCGGAGACCGCGCGCAGGGTCAGTTGCCCCCCGCGCTGGCTGAACTCGACGCGCTGCAGAAAACTCATGCCGAGCAGAACCATCTCCGGATCGATGCCCGCGCTCGCCACTGCCGCGACGTCGGGCAGTTCGATCGGCCCGAGCCGCACCCGATCGAGACGGGTACGAAAGCCGTCGGTCTCGCCATTGGCGGTGCGCAGACGCACCGGCTCTCCGAGCGCAAGCCCCAGTGTCTTCGCCGTGGCCAGAGACAGTGCCACCTGCGTGGCTCCGGTGTCGAGCATGAACGTGACCGGCGCGCCGTTGATCGCCCCGTCGGCAACGTAGTGCCCGCCGCGGTTGCGCTGCAACGTCACTTCGTTGCCGGTCACCTGCAGCGAGGCGGCGCGGTTGGGATTGATCTGATCGGCATTCCAGTCGTGAAACCACAGATACACCATCGCGAACAGCGCGACCCAGGCAGCCGCCAGCATGCCGAGTCCGGCGCGCGGCGCGCGCGGGGCTGCCGGCGACCTCGCCGGTGCGGCCTGTTCGTCGCGGGGGCTGGTCATCGTCTGCGGGTGCGGCGATCACAGCCGAAGCAGGTGCGTGCGGTAGTGGCGAAGCTCGGCGATCGATTCCTCGATGTCCGCGAGCGCCTCGTGCCGGCCCTGCTTGACCACCCCGGCCAGCGCCTCCGGTTTCCAGCGTCGCGCGAGTTCCTTCAGCGTACTGACATCGAGGTTGCGATAGTGGAAGTAGGCCTCGAGCCGCGGCAGCCAGCGCGCCATGAAGCGACGGTCCTGGCAGATCGAGTTGCCGCACATCGGCGAGGTGCGCGCGGGAACGTGCAGCGCGAGAAACTCGAGCATCCGCGACTCGGCTGCGGCCTCGTCCAGCGTCGAGGCGCGTACGCGTGCGGCAAGACCGGACTTGCCGTGAGTGCTGGTGTTCCAGGCGTCCATGCCGTCGAGCACGGCGTCGGACTGGTGCACGGTCAGCACCGGCGCCCGGGCCACTGGCTCGAGGTGCGCGTCGGTGACGATCATCGCGATCTCCAGCACCCGGTCCCGGTCGGGATCGAGGCCGGTCATCTCCATGTCTACCCACACCAGGTACTCGGCGTTCTGTGCCATACGTCTTCCGTTATCCGCAGGCGCTTCGCGCGTGCTGTGCTGTATCGTCCGCGCATCCGGTCAGGCCCGCCGGGAGCCACGGGGGCGCCCCCCGCCGGCCCGACGGACATTCGGGCGGGACGACCCTCGCCCCGCATCATTGTGTCACAGCCCGTTTGCGGAAAGACCGGTACATTTACCTGCCCTGCGCCACAGAGAGCCTCAGTACCGATGCCGCCGGATTCCGCCACGACCCACCCGTTCACGCTGCTGTTCCTGTTCGCGCTGGCCGCCGCCAGCGGGGTACGCCTGTGGCTCGCGCTGCGCCACATGCAGCACGTGCGCGCACACCGCGAACGGGTGCCCGAGGCCTTCGCTGCCGAGATCCCGCTGGCGAGTCACCGCACGGCCGCCGACTACACCGTGGCCAAGGGTCGCGTCGAACTGCTCGAGATCCCGTTCGACGCGCTGGTGGTACTCGCGCTCACGCTCGGCGGCGGGCTCGCCGCGATCGACACCGCACTGCGCCCGCTGACCGGGGACGGGCTGTGGCACGGCGTCGCGCTGATCGGCGTGGTCGTCGCCATCACCAGCGCGCTGTCGCTGCCGGCAGGCATCTACCGCACCTTCGTCATCGAGCAGCGCTTCGGCTTCAACAAGATGACGCCGGGCATGTTCGTCGCCGATCTCGTGCGCAGCGCGCTGCTGGGCACCGCACTCGGGCTGCCGCTGCTCGCCGCCGTGCTCTGGCTGATGGGTGCGATGGGCGATCTGTGGTGGCTGTACGTCTGGGTGGTGTGGGTGGCTTTCAATCTCGCCGTGCTGGCGATCTATCCGACGTTCATCGCGCCGCTGTTCAACACGTTCTCGCCGCTGCAGGATCAGGCGCTGGAAGCGCGGGTGCGCACGCTGCTCGCGCGCTGCGGCTTCCAGGCGCGCGGGCTGTTCGTGATGGACGGCAGCCGGCGCAGCAGCCACGGCAATGCCTACTTCACCGGGCTGGGGCGCAGCAAGCGCATCGTGTTCTTCGACACGCTCCTGTCGCGGCTCACGCCCGAGGAGATCGAGGCGGTACTCGCCCACGAACTGGGCCACTTCAAGCTGCGCCACGTCGCCAAGCGCATCGTCTGGACGTTCGCCGCAAGCCTCGGGTTCCTGTGGCTGCTCGCCTGGCTCGCCGCCGAACCCTGGTTCTACGCAGCGCTCGGGGCCGGCGAACCGTCCACGGCGATGGCGCTGCTGCTGTTCTTCACCGTGCTGCCGGCGTTCACCTTCCTGCTCAGCCCGCTGTTCTCGTGGTACTCGCGCCGGCACGAGTTCGAGGCCGACCACTACGCGGCGCGCCACGCGCAGGCCAGCGATCTGGTGCACGCGCTGGTCAAGCTGTACAAGGACAACGCAGCCACCCTCACCCCCGACCCGGTGCACTCGATGTTCTACGACTCGCACCCGCCGGCTGCGATCCGCATCGCGCGGCTGCGCGCACAGGCCGCCTGAGGGCGGCCTCCCCGCGGTGATCGCTGCTCCTACCCTTCACGCCCGCCCCGGTGCCATGACCTCCCCCCGCCTGACTGCCCTGCGCTGCCAGCCCGCCACGCCCGCCGACGTGCTCGATGCGAGCGCGGTCGCCGCGCTGCTGCCCGAGGTGCCGCACTGGCGCGTCGAGGGCGGCATGCTGGTGCGCGAATTCCGCTTTGCAGACCACTGGGAGACGATGGCGTTCGTCAATGCTGCAGCGTGGGTTGCGCATCGCGAGGACCACCACCCCGACGTGCAACTCGGCTACGACCGCGTGCGCTATGCGTGGTCGACGCACTCGGCAGGCGGGCTCGCCCGCAACGATTTCATCTGCGCGGCCAAGCTGGACGCGATACTCGAACTGTGCTGAGTCGGCCGCGCGCTCCGGGCGCCGGAGCACGACGATGAGCGAGCGACGCGGGCGGGCAGCGGGAGCCGCCGCGATGCCCGGCACCAGCGCCGAGGGCGAGGTGATCGCCGCGTTCGGCCGCGAGGTCGAGGTGCGCATCGACGGCAGCGCAGCGCCGGTGACCTGCGTCGCCCGCGGCAAGCGGCTGGAGGCCGTGTGCGGGGATCGCGTACGCTTCTCGCGCACCGGGGCCGATGCCGCGCAGGGGGTGATCGACCGTGTCCTGCCGCGCACGAGCGTGCTGTTCCGGCGCGATGCGATGCGCGAGAAGGTGATTGCCGCCAACGTGACCCAGCTGGTGTGCGTGGTTGCCGGCGAGCCCGCGTTCTCCGACGAGCTGCTCGCCCGGTGTCTCGTGGCTGCCGAAGCCGAATCGATCGCGGCGGTCATTGCGCTGAACAAATGCGATCTGTCGAAACCCCGCGAACGAGCGCGCACGCAGCTTGCGACCTGCGTGGCGCTGGGCTACCCGGTGATCGAGATCGCAGCCAGACCGCAGGAGACGGAGCTGCTCGACGTCGAGCCCCTGCGCGAGCGGCTGACCGGCCAGTGCACGCTGCTGATCGGACAGTCGGGCATGGGCAAGTCGTCGCTGATCAACGCGCTGGTGCCAGGAGCCCGGGCACAGACCGGCGAGCTGTCGCAGGCGCTGTCCTCCGGTCGGCACACCACCACCTGCAGCCGCCTGTACCGGCTCGCCGGCGACACCGCGCTGATCGACTCCCCGGGCCTGCAGGCGTTCGGTCTGGCGCAGGTCCCGCTCGATCGCCTGGCATGGTGCTTCCGCGAGTTCCGTCCGCTGCTGGGCCACTGCCGCTTCGCCGACTGTACCCACGGTCACGAACCCGAGTGCGCGATCCGCGCAGCGGTCGAGGATGGACGGATCGAGCCGCGCCGACTCGCGGTCTATCTGCGCATCGCCAGCGAAAACCGGTACGCGCGACGCCGCGCACTCGAGGCGGGCCGGTAGGTCCGCTCGCTGCAGACGG
Source organism: Betaproteobacteria bacterium (assembly GCA_947456915.1). Lineage (GTDB taxonomy): Bacteria > Pseudomonadota > Gammaproteobacteria > Burkholderiales > CAIKXV01 > CAIKXV01. The sequence continues at coordinate 1,015 of CANGUQ010000116.1, read as the reverse complement.
CTACCGGTCGATCCGGAGATCGCCGCGCGAGTGCCGCAGCGCACGCGCGGTGCAGACACGAGGCAGGGGGTACTGCACCGGTCCGCCCGGGCTGCCCCGGGCCACACGCAGGCCGCCGTCCCTCGCCCGATCGTCCGGCGCACCTGCGCTGCGCATCACCGCGCGAGCGTCCCAGGCCCGAGTCGGGCGTCTTCGGCAATGCGGTCGAGCATCGCGCGCGGAGCCGCTGGCAGCGCGCCCAGCGCACGCGTCTCGCGCAGCCGCTCCGCCAGCCGGCGCGTTGCGCGCAGATACGGCTGCGCCGAGGCGTAGTGGCGCAGGCGCGTGTGCCGCTCGCGTACGGCGCGTACACGCCGGGCATTGGCCGCGAGGGCGGTTGCGGGCGGCAGCGCAGCCTCTTCCGGCGCCGCTCGCCGAAAGGTCACGCAGACATTGCCAGCGTCGGCCGAGTACCACGTGTGCAGGGTCGACAGACCGGCGCGCCGTCCCGCCCACTGCAGCGTGCTCGCGTTGAAGTTGTACAGGTGGGCGCGGTGAAACAGATTCGCCGGCGACTGGCAGGTTGCATCGACGTTGGGCACCTCGACCACCAGCAGACCGTGCGGCGCCATCCAGCTGGCGACGCGGCTCAGTGCGAGAACCGGGTCGCGCAGATGTTCGAGCACGTGGTACATCGTCACCAGATCGAAGGGCGCGCGGCCAGGCGCACAGTCGTAGACCGTCGACACGAGCAGATCCAGCCCGAGTTCACGCTGCGCGTGCGCGGCGTAGCCGGCATTGGGTTCGATCCCCTGCACGTCGAGCCCGGCACTGCGCGCGAGCAGATAGGCGAACTCGCCGCCGCCGGCACCGACATCGAGGGCGCGGCGCGCCCCGGGCGCGAGTGCAGGCAGACGCTGCAGCCGGTCGATCGCGACGCGAGCGGCGCGCAGGACATGCCGGCGCGAGGGGGCGCTCTGCCGCTGGTAGTCGAGCCGGTAGTGCTCGCGGTAGTAGCGCTCCAGCGTTTCCGCAT
>CANGUQ010000115.1 GCA_947456915.1 Betaproteobacteria bacterium | reverse complement strand
TCAGCGGCTGCCGGGGGGATGCGCCATCGCCTGCGCGATGGCGTCGCGACCGCGCTGGCGCAGCACGTCGACCGCGCCCTTGACGTCGCGCGCTTCACGGTTCTGACCGAGCTTGCACTTGCCCTCGAGCCGCTCGATCGCGATCTCGATGCCGACGATCGCACGCACCATCGCGTCGATGTAGTCCGCTGCCGAGTCGCCCATCTTCCACGGCACGGGCTCGCCCGCCTCGTGCGTGCGGGTCAGGCGGGCCACCACCCCCCGGATGAAGCGCTCGTCCTCGCGCACCGCGAGCCGTCCGTGAACGTGCACCGCTTCGTAGTTCCAGGTCGGCACCTGGCGGTGGCTCTCGTGCTTGCTCGGATACCAGTTGGGCGAGATGTAGTGTTCGTCGCCGCGGAACACCACGAGCACCTGCGCGCCTTCGCGGCATTGCTGCCACAGCGGGTTGGCCCGGGCGACGTGCGCAAGCAGTCTCCCGTGCGGTCCGTGCGAGGCGTCGAGTGCGAACGGGATGTGGTTCGCGTCCACGCTACCCTCGACCGGGGTGATCAGCACCCCGAGCGGATGCTCGCCGATGATGCGATGCAGTTCGGCGGGATCGGAGACGGCGAAGTGGGCGGGAACGTACATGGCGGATGCAGGCGCGGTGCATTCACTCGGCGCGGATGCCCATCTCGCGGATCAGCTGCCCCCAGCGCGCGGTCTCGGTGCGTACCAGTTCGGCCAGCTCCGCGGGCGTGGACGGGGCGGCCGTGCCGCCCTGGGTCTCGATGCTGGTCCTCACCGCGGGCGAGTTGAGCGCGCGCACCACATCGGCGTTGATCCGGCGGATGACGGGCTCGGGAACGCCGGCAGGCGCGAACAGGCCCCACCACGACACGACGACGAAGCCCGGCACCCCGGCCTCGATCATCGTCGGTACCTCGGGCAGGTCGCCCGATCGGGTGGCGGCGGTGACCGCGAGCGCGCGCAGCTTGCCGCCGCGGATCAGCCCGAGCGCTGCCGGCAGGTTGTCGATGGCCATCGGAATCTGCCCGGCGACGACGTCGGTGAGCGCGGGTGCGCTGCCCTTGTAGGCCACGTGGGTGATCGGCGCGCCGGTGAGCGCGCGGAACAGTTCCGAGGACAGGTGCGGTCCGGTCCCGATGCCGGGGCTCGCGTAGAGCGCGCGCCTGGGGTCGGCCTTCAGCCAGGACACCAGCTCGGGGACGCTGCGCGCGGGCACCGACGGATTGACGACCAGCACGTTCGGCACGGTCGCGATGCGGGCGATCGGCGTGAAGTCCTTCACCGGATCGTAGCCGAGCGACTTGTAGAGCGATGCGTTGATCGCGTGCGTGTTGATCGAGCTCATGAACAGCGTGTGGCCGTCCGGCTGCGCGCGCGCGGCCGCCTGGGCACCGATGTTGCCGCCTGCGCCCGGTCGATTGTCGACCAGCACCGGCCGGCCCCAGGCGCGCGCGAGTTCGGAGGCGATCAGCCGGGTGAAGAAGTCCGACGAGCCGCCGGGCGGAAACGACACGATCAGCGTGACCTGTCGCGCCGGGTAGTCGGGCGCTTCCGCGCCGAGCGCGATCGGCGCACCGGGCGCGAGCAGGGCGGCCAGCAGCAGGACAGTCGAGCGGCGGCGTGCAGGCATCATCGGCGAATCGGGCGGGGTGGTGAAAACCGGTCGGGAACTGGAGCGGGGCCGAGCGCGTTGTCGCGGAGAGCGGCGGTGCAGGTCGGTCAGTCGAGCGTGATCCGGGCGAACTCGGCAACCTTCTTCATCTTCGCGATCTCGTCGCGGATCTGCGCGGCGAAGGCCTGTGGAGTCGAGCCGGAGGGGAACAGCCCCAGTTCGAGCAGGCGCGCAGCTATCGCAGGCTCGCGCACCGCGGTGGCCGCCGCGGCCTGCACGCGCGCGACCACCTGTGGCGGGGTGCCGGCCGGAGCCACCAGACCGAACCACGATGCGTCGTTGTTCGAGGGCAGTCCGGCCTCCCGGAAGGTGGGAACGTCGGGCAGCATCTCGAGACGCTTGTCCGAGGACACTGCCAGCGCGCGCAGCTTGCCTGCCTGGACATGCGGCAGCGACGAGGCGACCTGATCGAAGCTCGCCTGCACGTTGCCGGCCATCGTGTCGCGCAGCGCATCGGCCGCCCCCTTGTACGCGACATGGGTCATCGCCGTGCCGGTCGAGCTCTTGAACAGCTCGCCCCACATGTGACCGATCGTCCCGTTGCCGGGGCTGCCGTAGTTGAGCTTGCCCGGGTTGGCCTTGAGATAGGCGATGAACTGCGCGAGGTCGCGCGGCGGCAGCGACGGGTACGTCACCAGAACGCCCGGCGCACGCACGAGTTCGGTGACCGCCACGAAGTCCTGCACCGGATCGTAGGGCAGCTTGCGGTAGACCGCGGGGTTGACCCCGTGGGTCGACAGCGTGGCCATCGCGAGGGTGGTGCCGTCCGGGGCGGCGCGTGCCGCCTCCGCCATGCCCAGTGAACCGCCGGCGCCGGCGCGATTCTCCACGATCACCGGGGCGCCGAGCAGGCGAGCGAGGGGCTCGGCGATGACGCGCGCGGTGATGTCGGTCGCACCGCCGGGCGGGAAGGGCACCAGCAGGCGGATCGGTTTGCCGGTCTGTGCGCGCACGGGCAGCACCGCGGCCAGCGAAAGCAGCGCAAGGAACGCACGGCGGGCGGGGACGCGGGACATGGGCGTTTTCCGTAGAGTGTGGATGCGGATGCGATGATGCGGCAAAGCGTCGCTCGGTGCCAGAGCGACCACGCCTCGGCCAGCGGCGAACGCTCTGCGGCGCGCATCGGGCAGCAGGCCGCAGGGACAGGATGACCGGCCACAGCCTGCACGCGCAGGCGCTGCGCCGTAGTCGCGCAGCGAAGGCACTCCTGGCGCGCAGGCGGGGTCGACTCGCGCCCGTCCTCGGCGCACATCTTCGAGGGTGCCGTCCAGACGGGGCAGCGCCTGGTCGAGCAGCGCCTGAATCAGCGCAAGGGGTGCTGCCTGGGCACGCGGCGCTTCAGCGAGCGCGCCGTGCACGGTGTGCCTTGCATCACATCGCCTCCGCGCTTCGCCTCTGCCCATCGTCGGCTGCTTTCCTGCAGCGGGCATCGCGGCCATCCTCATCCGTTTCACATCATCCGGGGGATGTTCAACGGACTGACTGACCGGTCGGTGTGGCGTCAGGTCTGTCCGCTGCCGACGCCCGGTCGGCGCTGCGCGCCGTTGCAAGGTAGCCCAGCAGCGCGTGGGCAACGCGATCGCGCAGATCGGCCGAGGGCGTTCGGCCGGCCACTGCGTCCGCCTCGATCATGGCCTTGGCGATCACGAAGATGTCCTGCACGTCGCGCGGCTGCGGCGGCGCGGCGAGTTCGGCCGCATGACGCTGCAACAGCGTCATCACTGCAGCGCCGATCCGCTGTTCGTACTCGCGCAGGCGCGGCCCCAGCGGCAGCCGCGCTTCCTCGTGATCGAGTGCCGCCGCCAGAGTCGGGCGCGTGTACTGCTGCGCGATGCCGATGTCCACCAGCGCCAGCAGCGCTTCGCGCAGCGAGCGATCGTGGTGCGCAGCCACACAGGCCTCGATGCTGGCCGCAAGCGCCGACTCGTGCCGGTCGATCAACGCTGCGACCAGCGCGGACTTGTTCGGAAAGTACTGGTACAGCGAGCCGACGCTGACGCCGGCGACTTCGGCCACCCGGTTGGTGTTGAAGCCGGCCAGCGACTCGCGCTCCAGAACGCGAGCCGCCGCGGTAAGGATGGTCTCCACGGTGTCCACCGAGCGGGCCTGCCGGGGCGATTTTCGCTGGCGCAAGTCGATGCGGGGCATGGTCGGACCTCGGTGCGCAGAACGCGAGTATCAATTCATGAGCAATCGCTCGCATCATTTTGCCAGCAGCACTGGTGGCTGCAATCGATCCCATCGCAACGTCGAGGAGCAGACGATGAACCCGTTCGATCCACATTCAGCGCGGCCGTGGCCGCGCCGCCGCTTCAACGCAGCGCTGCTGGCTGCCCTTGCTGCAGCGGGGCTCGGCAGCCTGCTCGCGCCGCGGGCCGCGGGCGCGCAGCAGCGCCTGCGCCCGACGTCCACCGCCTTCGAGGGGCCCTACCGACCGCTCCGGGGCACGACCTGGGGCGGCATCGATCTGCTGAGCGCCCGTAATGCGGTCTCGCCCGGGAAGCCGCTGGTGCTTGCCGGCCGGCTGCTCGACTCCGCCGGGCGGCCCCATGCCGGCCTGCGGCTGCAGGTCTGGCAGGCCAATTCCACCGGCCGCTATGACTACCATCCGGCCGAGACGCCCGGCCATGGGCTCCCGGATCCGGCATTGCGCGGCTATGGCGAGGCCGACATCGACGCCGAGGGCTGGTACGCGTTCCGTACGATTCGTCCAGGCGGCTACAAGCGCGTGCTGTTCGGGTTCCTGCCGTGGACCTTCGTGCCGCACATCCACGTTGCGGTCAGGGCAGGCGAGCGCGATCTGCTGGTCACGCAGTCCGATCTCGACAGGGAGATCGCGCGGCGGGCAGCGTCCGCCTACGCGGACCACGCCGAGCTGACACGTTCGGACGCAATGCGCCGGCTCGTGGAGGCCGTCGGCGGCGCCGCAGTGGCGCAGGCTGAACTGATTCGCTTCGATATCGTACTCGATCCACCGGCGTGACCCCGCGCAGCGCCGCGCTACGGTGCCCGGCCCGCTGCGAGAGGTGGGGTGGCACACGTCACGAGGGCCTCGTGCAGGCGGGGCAGGAAGGATTGTTCAGCTGACTCGGTCAGTTTCAGGGCCCTCTGTTCGTGGTGGTCGGGCATTCGAACTTTGAGGAGAGCTGTCACACTGCATGCGGTGCATGGCGCCACGCGCTGCATTGGCCGCATGGTCCGAAGCTTCAGGCACAAGGGCGTTGAGCGCTTCTTCAAGTCCGGCTCGCGCGCGACCAGGTTCAGGGCTTGATCAGCGCTGACCCTGAGCGGGATGGACAGCTCTGCGGACTGCTCGAGGCGGGCAGTTGCCGGATGTGCACCCGCATGCCGCGCGAGAGGCCCATCGTCGCCGGCACCGCGCGGCCGCGCGCAGTGTCCCGTTCAGCTGCGATTCTCGACCAGCACCCGCAGATGCCCGACCGGGGCGCGCGATACGTCGAGCGTGCGCCCCGGCGTCGGCATGAGCATGCTCGCCCCATTGGCCAGCGGAACTGCGGTGATCCACGGGGCGCCCTGCAGCGCGAATCGCTCCCCGCGCGAGGACGCGGGCGTGAACAGTACGACATGGCGCGCTGCGGGCGGAACGACCAGCACGGCGCGCAGATGTTCGCCGCGCCAGAGATCGTGCGCCTGCCGATAGAAAACCGGCTGCGGCGCAGCCAGCGGCACGCGTTCTTCATCGAGCCACAACGCGACCGGCGCGAATGCGCTTGCGCGTGCAGGTGCTTCGGGCCGCACGAAACTGTCTATGCGCAGCCGCAGGCCACCCGCGCCAGACGGCGATGGCAGGGTCAACGCGGCAAACGTGCTCGGACCTTCGGCGAAATGGAATACGGGAGTGACCGCGACCGAAACCGGTGTGAGCACATCGGGCTGAAGCGCTGCGAACGGCAGGTGCGCCACCGTGTCACAACAGGGCGCGCTCGCCGGCAATGCAGACCATTCGACGCCCGGCGCGGCGCATCCGCCCAGAATGCTGGCCGCAACCGTCACCGCAAGGCCTCGCAGGCTTCGACAATGCTTCTGCATCAGTGACCCTCCACAAGCGCTGTGCAAGCAGAGTGCCACGGCCAGCATCGCTGCACAACGACCCGCCTTCACCCCATGGGTCGGCTTTCGACCCAGATCGGCCGCTGATGTCAGTGCAGAAGAACAGCCTGCTGAAGCATCACGGCTGGCCTTGTGCCTGCTCGACAGCCCCGCGTATCCACGCGATTGCCTCCTCGCGCGCGACATCCGGCGTCGCGACGTGTGTGGCGCGAACTTCGAGGTACTTCGATCGCGGGTTCGCTGGCAGCCTGTCGTGCAGGTGGCTGCGGCCAACGCGGAACAGAGGGTCAGCGTCGCCGATGACGGTGAGGACCGGAAAATTGGCCGGCACCCTGGGCGCCGAGACCCCCATATCGGCTTCGGATTGAGGGTCGAAGAACGACAGGTAGTCCTTGGCCTTCATCCGCACCGTCATGAACCGGCCTTGGTTGTTGTCCCTGAAGTCGCCCTCCTGGTCGCCCTCCTGGTCGCCCTTGCCGTCCGCGACCATGGCACGTGCCTCGTCGATGGCCTTTCGCACCTCGACGTTCATTGGTGCGTTGTAGCAGCAATGAGGGGCATGGTCTGGCGCGAAAAGCACCAGGGCATCCACATCCCGCCTGCTTGCGGCATGGCTGAGCGCCGCGGGGCATCCCATGCCGTGGCCCATCAGCACGATCCGCGTGGCGCCTCTGGCTCGCAAGGTGCCGACGTGCTTCTCGACTTCGCGCATGGCACCGTCCCAGTCGCCTTGCAGATAGCGCGTCCTTGACCAGGGCATCTCTGGCAGCAGTACCAGCATGCCTTCGCGCTCGAGCCGGAACTTGAGGGGAAGGAAGCTGGGATCGCTGGCACTGCCGGGATTCTTTCCGTGCAGCATCAGGACACCTGTCTTCTCTGCCCCTTGCGCGGATACGGTCGACGCCCCCGTGGCTCCGAGCGCAGCCACGGAACCGATGAATTTTCTTCTGCGCATGTGCTTTGCCTTTCGTTCCCAGGACTTGCAGGGGCCCCGAAGTCACTGAGCCGCCATCGATGGAGCGAACAGCGGAACTCCAGAACGCGGCAGTGCTCACGTCGAGCAGTGAGCGCAAGCGCAGCGGCGGCGGCACTGGCGGGGCGACGTACGGGTGTCTGCCACCGTCTGGTTCCCGGTGAAGCCCATCGAACCCATGGACCGGTTCGTGCCGAAAGCAGCCCTGACTGCAGAACGCCACGAACGATCCTTCCCTGCCAGGAAAGATGCTCCGGCTTGCTGGCATGAACCCGTATGGAAGCACCATTCACAGGCAACGCAGAGCCCATGCATGGCTGACGATCACACGCTCCATGGTCGCCCATCGGCTGGGGGCAGCCGTGACGTGCGCGACGCCGTTGCGCGCTCGCGCTGTCGTGTCTACAATGTAGACACTAGTGAGGAGCCTGAACCCATGGAAACCGTCATCCGTAAATGGGGCAACAGCCCAGCCCTGCGCCTGCCCACTGCGGTGCTGAAGGAGGCGGGGTATCAACTTGAGCAAAAGGTAGATCTTGTGGTTTCGCGCGGCCGGATCATCATCCAACCCTCCAGGAAGATCGAATACGACCTTGACGATCTGGTGAACGGCATTCATGCGGGCAATACCCATGATGAGGTCAACTTCGGGCGACCCGTCGGGAATGAGGCACTTTGATGCCATCGCGTACCTATGTGCCTGATACTGGCGAGGTCGTGTGGTTGCAATTCGATCCGCAGGCCGGGCATGAACAGGCGGGGCACCGTCCTGCCCTGGTGATCAGTCCGGCCTACTACAACGGAAAAACCGGCTTGATGGTCTGTTGCCCGATGTCCACCAAGATCAAAGGGCACCCATTCGAAGTGGTCACCGCGGTCGACGGTATCGAGTGCGCGGTCCTGTCCGATCAAGTGAAGTCTCTGGACTGGAAGATCCGACGCGCCAAGAAGAAGGCCACGGTCAGCACTGAAGTCATGCTGCATGTCAGGGCCAAGATGAAGGCGCTTTTGCAGATTCCATGATGAGAAGCAGCCCAAAAGCAGAAAGCCCCGCGTGGTGCGGGGCTCGGAGCGCCTGCTGACTCGACTGAGCGGGTTAGCAGGACTCGTTCTGGCGGTGCAGAAGCGATTGTTCCCTGGGAGTTTGTTGAAAAGTCCCCAGATGATGTGGAACGGATGAGGGTGCGCACTGTCGAAGGTACAAGACAGTAGCCGAGGACGGGGACACTCGATGCGCGGAGCCGATGTGATGCAGGCACACTCTTTACGACACGGTTGCTGGACAGCTGCGTGCTGAAGAAGCACCCGCTCCGCCGGATCCAGGAGCTTCTGAATCGGGCGTTGGTGCGCCTGGACAGCACCTTCGAGCAGATATACGCCTATTGCGGGCGTGAGTCCGCAGCAGCGCGAGAACTGGGATTCGCGAACGCCGATACCCCCATGGCTGTAGTGCGAGGCGAGATTGTCGCGGCGAAAGACTGGTGGTTAAGGCTTCGGGCGGATGTGGACGCGCTCCCGCCGGAGCGCTGGGGAAAGGCGTTGCGCCTGGCCTGAGTGTCGGAGGTGCAGGCCCGGCCGGTGGTTGCTGCTGTCCGCTACTCGGACGGCGACACCCGGCGGTTTCCGTCGCTGAGAGCCGCGGCGGAGGCGTTGAAGCTCCCCGAAGGGGCCGTGTCCGGAGTGGCGAGCGGGCAGTATCACTCCGCCGAAGGATGGTGGTTCCATTACGACGACGACCCCCGGCCTGTGCCGTCCGCATTTGGCACAGCTGCCACGCGGGCGAAACGCGATCGGCCCGCATACGGCATCAACCTCGAAACGGGCGAGCGGCGCACCTTCCGAAACTGCACGGTGGCCGATTTCGACTTGGCGCTGTACCGCGGCGCAGCGGCGTCTGTGGCCGCTGGGGCGTGCACGTCTGCGGCGGGCTGGGCCTTCAGTCATGACGCTAACGCTTCCGCACCCACGACTGTAAAGGGCGCGCTGGTGGCCGTGGCGCGATCCCGGCCGGTGGCGGCCATCCAAGAGGCCACCGGGCGGGAGCAGTGGTTCCCGAGCGCGAAAGCGGCGGCCGAAGCGCTGGGCATGAACCGCGCTGCGATATCCCTCGCGCTGGCGGGGAAACGTCCATCCGCGCGCGGCTATCTTTTTCGACCCGCGGCACCCGGCGAAACGGCTTGAGGGCACGGGGACGGCGAGGCCTTGTCCCGCCCATACCTGACCCGACCGACTCCCCGAAACGGACACAGAGGCCCGGCGGATGGGGGGCGACATGCCGTCGAAACCCGCGAGGACCCCTTCCATCCCGCTGATTTTCCGGGGTCCTGTTTGCGGGACGCCCTGCGAAAAGCCGGAAGCCGCATCAATGCCAGGGGGTGTCACCGACCGGCATGCAGGAGCCAGTCCGTGATCGGCATATGGGCGCCAGCCGATGATCGGCGTAATGGAGCCAGGGGGTGGCGGAGAGAGAGGGATTCGAACCCTCGATACAGGTTTTGGCCCGTATACTCCCTTAGCAGGGGAGCGCCTTCGACCTCTCGGCCATCTCTCCGATCGGCCGGAGTATACCGGGCCGATCCGATCGCAGCCACTGCCGGGCCGGCGTTTCTGCGAGGCACGGGTCGGGGAATGTTCGACGCGTGTCGCGCGGGCCGGGCGGCACGGCGCCGTGTCGAGCGTGCAGTGCCCCGCAGGTCGTGCCGGGCAGATCGGAGTCCCGCATGGACTGCCCGTGCGCGGCACGGTGCATCACGACGCGCGGCCGTGCCGGTATCAGTCCGTCTCTGCAGTGGCTGACGGGCGTTGCACCCCGGACGCCGCGGATCAGGGCAGCACGGC
>CANGUQ010000114.1 GCA_947456915.1 Betaproteobacteria bacterium | reverse complement strand
GGGCACGACCGCACGCATGTCGAAGAACCCGCCGTGCCCCGCTCAACGACCGAGCCGCGCGAGCAGCGCCCGCGCGCGCTCGATCGATTCGGGCGGCAGCTGGTGGCGCTGCGGAAAGTCGGCGCTCGGGCGCGTCGCGTCGATGATCATCTTCGCCGTGCGCCCAGCGCGGTTGGACGGATCGAGGATCGCGCCGAAGGCGTTGCGCACGATGTCGATGTCCTCGTCAGCCTGCATGCGGGTGGCCATCGCCCAGAAGATGTCGCGATCGTCGAACACGTTCACGTCGTCGTCGACGACGATCACCAGCTTGAGGCTGATGTCCTCGGCGAACGCGACCATCGCCGCATTCTTCTGCTGGCCGACGACCGGGTTCTTCATCGCGATCACCGCGTGCAGGCGGCAGGTGCCCGACTTCGGATACGACACCGCGGTCACGTTGGAGAAGTGCGAGCGCAGCGCCTTCAGCAGCCGCGCCTCCTGGGGCACCGCGAGCAGGCTGCAGTGCTCGTCGGACATGCCGGCGACGATGTCGTGATAGAGGGCGTCGCGCCGGTGCGTGATCGCGGTGATCTCGATCACCTGTTCGGTCGAGCGTTCGCTGTGATAGCCGGTGAACTCGGCGAACGGTCCCTCCGGTTCGCGCACGTGCGGCAGCAGCCAGCCCTCGAGCGTGATCTCGGCCTGGGCGGGGACGTCAACCGGCACGGTCCGGCAGCGGGTGATCTCCAGCGGCGCGCCGAACAGGCCGCCGGCCACCGCGTACTCGTCGGTGGTCAGCGGGCCCTTCCACAGCCCGGCGAAGGTGAAGATCGGATGCGCACCGATCACGATGGCGATCGGGATCTTCTGGTCGGCGGCCTCGGCGCGGTTCACGTAGTCCCACAGGTGGCGGCGGCTGTGCAGGCTCGTGCCCAGCCGGGTGCGCCCCTTGACCTGCATGCGGTGGAAGCTCGCGTTGCGCACGCCGGTCTGCGGGTCGTTGGCCACCACGATGCCGTTCGTGATGTAGCGTCCGCCGTCGCGCGCGAAGTGCTGCTTGATCGGCAGATGGGCAAGATCGACATCGGCGCCGGTGAGCACCACCTCGTGCACCGGCGCGCCGGTCACGCGTACCGGATCGATCGTGCGATCGCCGCGCTCGGCCCATGCCTCGATCAGCCGGGATTCCGGCACACCGAGCGCGAGTGCATAGCGACGCCGGGACGCGAACAGGTTCGTCACCACCGGAAAGCGCGCGCCCTCGATCTGCTCGAACCAGAGCAGTGGCGACTGCCACGACACCTCGCGCTCGAGTTCGAGGGCGATCGCGCTCGCGTCGAAGTCGAGCGGTACGGGCTCCACGATGCGCAGGACTCCGCCCGGATCGTCGCGCTCGACGTCAGCGAGAAAGCTGCGCAGCGTGAACGCGCTGTCGGTCGCCGCAGGCGGCAAGCCCGCGATCGTGGTGGCAGTGGCGGGGTGGTCCATTGCGGTGTCCTTCGAGCCGGGCGGATGTCGGCCAGTGTAGCCAATACTGCACGCGCGAGCTGCGCGGGCGCGCCGTGGCTGCCTCGGACGCACTACACTGCAACCCCGCCGCGCATGACCCGGAGCAACGCCATGACCCGCCCGATCGAAGTCCGCCTGCTCGGCCGTGCCGACGTCGAGGCGCTGTGTCCGTCGCCCGCCGAACTGCAGACGATCGTGGAGACCGGACTCGCCGCGCACGGTCGCGGCGAGGTCGTGCTGCCGCCGAAGGCGCATCTCGTGCTCGACGACATGTTCAACGGCCACTTCAACATCCTGCCGGCGTGGGTGGGGCCGATCGGCGGTCCGGTCGATCGCGCCGGGGTGAAGGTGGTCGGCGACTACGTGGACAACTGGCGCCACGGGCTGCCCTCGGAGGTCGGCGTGTTCACGCTGTACGAGCCGCGCACCGGCGTGCCGCTGGCGATCATGGATGCCACCGCCTCCACCTGGTGGCGCACCGGCGCGGTGACGGCGGCCGGCGTCGCGCGTCTGGCGCGGCAGGATCCCGCAGTGGTCGCGCACATCGGCGCGCGGGGCAGCGCGTTCAGCAACCTGCGCCAGATCGCCACCGTGCGTACGATTCGCGCGGTGCGCATCAACAGCAAGCGGCGCGAGTCCGCCGAGCGGCTGGCCGCGCGGGTGCGCAGCGAACTCGGACTCTCGGTGGAGGTGTTCGACACGGCTGCGCAGGCGGTCGAGGGCGCGGACGTGATCGTCGAGGCCACCCGCCTCGAACAACCCGAGGTGCTGATCCCGGCATCCGCGGTGAAGCCGGGCGCGCTGGTGGTCACCTACGGCTGGAAGATGGCCACCGATCCGCTGATCACGCAGCGCGCCTCGAAGATCGTCGTCGACGACTGGGCGCAGTGCACGCACGGCGGCGCGCTGCATCCGCTGATCGCCTCGGGCTGGCTTACGCGCGATCGGCTGCACGCGGAGATCGGCGAGATCGTCGCTGGTCGCAGGCCCGGGCGCGAAGCGGGCGACGACGTGATCGTGTACTGGCATCGCGGCTTCGGCGTGAGCGATGTCGTACTCGGGCATGCGATCTACGAGCGCGCGCTCGCCCGTGGCCGCGGGCAGACCTTCCGGCTGCTCGACGCGGCGGAGGAGTAAGCCTGGGGCGAGGCGCATCACGCCTGCCGTCGCGCGAGCAGCGCGGCCATCAGCCCGGCGAATGCGCCCCTTCGCCGCGGCGACGGCCGGAACCGCCGCATCGCGCTGCCGAAGCCCGCTCACGTCGATGCGCAGGGTATGCAGACCCGTCCGGCTTCACGAGGATGCCGGCAACGGCGTGCCAGAGATCCAGCCCCGGCAGCATGAACGGCGCGCCGATCGCGATCGCCATCGGCTGCCGGTGGCAGGCGCGAATCGGTCACTCGTGCCTGCGCACGGCGTGCCGATGCCGCTGCGCAGGCACGCCCTCGTGCCCGACGCACCGGTCACACTGCTGAACCTGCCTTTCGCCGCGTCCGGCCGTGGTCGGCCACCGGGGCTGCAGGCAGGGGACGGATCGCGCATGGCGGCTTCGATCCGCCGTGCTGAAAGAGGGTGGCGCGCCTGGCAGGATTGGAACCCACGACCCCTTGGTTCGGAGCCAGGTACTATATCCAACTGAGCTACAGGCGCTCCGGGGTCGGAGTATAGGCCAAGTCGGGGCTGTCGCGAAATACCGGCCGTGCGGATCGCACACCGATCGGCCGGATCGTGGACTGGCCGGCCGGCTCGCGGACCGGCCAGCCGTGGGGCTGACGCAGCCATCCGGCAGCGGGGACATGACGGGCGCGGGGCCTGTCGCGGCGGTCGGCCCTGCACGCGTGGCCATCCCCGGCCGCGGGTACATACCCCGCACGGGGTGGCCGGTGCGGGAAGCGACAGGGCGGGACGGGACGGGCGCAGGGCGCACCGCCCCGGACTCAGGCGCCGTGGCCCTTGATGTAGGTCTCGAGGAACGAGACGTGCTGACTGAGCTCGCCCATCATCTGCTTGACGACATCGCCGATCGAGATGACACCGACCACCTGATCCTGGGCGACCACCGGCAGGTGGCGAATGCCGCGCGTGACCATCAGTCCCATGCAGACATCCATCGGGTCACCCGGCTTCACCGTGAGCGGGCTGGCGGTCATGATCTCCGACACCATCGTGGTACGTGCATCGAGACCGGGCAGGAAGGCGCGTATCGCGCAATCGCCCTGCGACACGATGCCTACCAGACTGCCCGAATCGATGACCAGAATCGCGCGCACCCGGTTGTCCTTCATCAGCTGCAGCGCCGCCTGTACGGTGTCGGTCGAAGCCACGCCGATGATCCGCTGCGGCTTCTGGGTCAGACAGTCCTTCACTGTGCTCATCGCATCTCCCTAATGGTGTCTCGGCCCGCGCGCGGGCGCCCGGCCACGGAGCCCGCTCTGCGACCGGCCGGCGGTCGGTCACGCCCGGCATCCCCCGACGGCGATCTTCCCACGGCCCCCCCGGCGTGCAGGTCGATTCGATTGCGTGTAGTGGCGGAGAGAGAGGGATTCGAACCCTCGATACAGGTTTGGGCCCGTATACCCGCTTTCCAGGCGAGCGCCTTCAACCACTCGGCCATCTCTCCGCGGTACCGCGCGAACCACGACGAATGATACGTCAGGCCGGGGGGGTGCGCCCATCGGGCGGGCGGCGTTGCAGCAGGTTCGCGAGCAGGCGGCCATGCGCTCGTCGGCCCGCGCGCCTGGCAGATGCGTGGGGTTCGGGCGGGCGGTGCGGTCGAGCCGCTGGCGGCTGGCTGGCGTGCGCGAGGGGTGTCGCGACGACGTGCCGCGCGCGGGTCGGTGCCGTCCCGCGCATCGATCCGACCGCTCGCCGCGATCAGGACGATAATCCGCAGCGACCCTGATCGAGCGCCCGGTTGCGCGCGGGTGGCGGATGAACCCGAGCCGGTCGCAGCCTCGAGTGCAGCCAGCGCGTAACCCGGGGCTGCCGCTGCGCGATCGAAGGTCGTGCCGCTGCCGGGAGCCAGCCGCGTCGGCATCGGGCGGTCCCGTGCCTGCCGGTGTTCGACGTGCGCCAGCAGGTGCGGTCTGCCCTTGCGGCTGCATCCGGCTGGCCGCGTCGGCCGCGGCGCGCCCCCGGTCGCCGGTGCGGCACGCCAGGTCGGTTTCGCACCTGCGCACCGCCCCCTCAACCTCCTCACCATGAGCCTGCCCCCGTGAATCATCACGCGATCGACGTCCACACCCACATCGTCCCGGAATCCTTTCCGGCCTACATCGGACGCAACGTCGACGTGCCGTGGCCGTCGATGGCTCCGGCGCACGCCTGCCACTGCCACGTGATGATCCGTGGCAAGGTCTACCGTACCGTGAGGCAGAGCGCGTTCACGCTGGAGGATCGGCTGGCCGACATGGACCGCATGCGTGTGGGAGTGCAGTGCCTGTCGCCGATGCCCGAACTGCTCTCGTACTGGCTGCCGGCCGAGGATGCCGCGGTACTGTGCCGCTACCTCAACGAGCAGATCGCGCAGATGGTGCAGCGGCATCCGACGCGCTTCACCGGGCTGGGGTGCGTGCCGCTGCAGGACGTCGAGCGCGCGCTCGTCGAACTCGACTACCTCGTCGACGTGCTGAAGTTTCCCGGTGTGGAGATCGCGAGCCACGTGAACGGCGTGTCGATCGGCGACGCGCGGTTCGAGCCGTTCTTCGCCGCGGTGGCGGCGAAGGGCGCGTGCGTGTTCGTGCACGCGCTGCGCCCGGCGGGCAAGGACCGGATCGTCGGGGCGTTCTCCGAGCAGGCAGTGTGCTTCCCTGCCGACATTGCGCTCGCCGCGGCGTCGATGATCACCGGCGGCATCGCCGAGCGGCACCCGGACCTGCGGATCTGTTTCAGTCACGGTGGCGGAGCGTTCATCGGCATGGTGCCGCGCCTGTCGCGTGCATGGAAGGTGAACGCGAAGGCTGCCGAGTCGCTGCCGCGCGACCCCGCCGAGTACGCGCGCCGTTTCTGGTACGACAGCATCATGTTCGACCCCGAGCTGATCGCGCATCTGGCGCGCCGCTTCGGTGCGACACAGGTGGTGGCGGGCACGGACTATCCGTTCACGCTCGATGACCCGGATCCGGTAGCCACGCTCGAGGCCACGGGCGTGGACGCGGCCACGCTGCAGGGGTTCGTGCGCGACAACGCGCTGCGGTTTCTCGGTCGCTGAGTGCCGGTGCAGATCGGCGGCATGGCCGCGCGGCGCGGCAGGCAGGCGCAGTCGGACGCTGCAAGCGGCCGGCGCTGACCCGAGCTGGTGTCGGGTATGAGCGACGGGCACGAGACCAAGGCACGAGACTCAGACTCGACACTCGGGGACGACCGGTGGGCACCGCGGTCGGGGGCGACCGCCGGGCGCAACGTGCAAACGCGGAAGGCAGGCGCTCCCGGGCAGGCGGCAACGGCGTGCGGGGACGCCGGCGCCGTCGGGGTCGGCCCCGCAGGCCCGTGCCTGGCGCTCAGCGCATCGCCCGCAGCTTTGCTGCCGCTGCGCTCTCCGCGCACAGTGCCGTCGGGCTGTGCAGTCCGCGGGCGCGTGCGGCGTGCAGGACCGGCAGCAGGAGTTGCGCAGTGGCGTGCGCGTCGCCCAGCGCGTGATGACGCTCGCAGTCGTCGATGCCGAAGCGCGAGAGCCAGTCGTCGAGCGACACCGGCGTCTTTCCTTCCGGTCCCGGTCCCCCCGCCGCCACCGCCGGTGCGAGCACCGCGAGGTCGATCCAGCCGCGCAGCGGCAGTGACGTGAGCCGCTGATCGCGCAGCGCGCGCTCGAGCATCCTGCGGTCGAACTCGGCGTGGAACCCCACCGCCCAGCGTCCGTCGCACCAGTCACGAAATGCCCGCAGCACCGCGGCCGGATCGTCGCCGGTCGCCTGCTCGCCGACTCCCACCCGGTGGATCAGGACGTCTTCGCCGACGGTGGGCGCGGGCTGGCGCAGCACCGCGTAGAACGCGTCGGCCGGGTCGACCCGGCCATCGGTCACGCCCACCGCACCGATGGTGAGCAGCCGGTCACAGGTGACATCCAGCCCCGAGGTCTCGGTGTCGATCACGGCGTAGCGTGCGAGCCCGGCGGCGTCCGGGGCGTGTGCGCGGCCGAGCAGGCGGTCGAGCCAGCGCATCATCGCAGGCGGGGGCAGGGCGCCACCGTCGGCTTGCGCACGCGCGCGCTCCGCGTCCCATCCCGCAGCCGGGCGCGAACCGATTCCCGCATGATCATGCGGCCGCTCGACGACACCTCGGCTCGGCGGGCGCCGCCGGTGCAGTGGAAATCATCTGCTCGCCCAGCGAGTTCACCGCGGCCGGAGTTGCCGTGATCCCCACCTGGCCTGCCCCCTGTCGTTCCGGCACCCATCGGCTGCGCTCTCAGACCTGGTAATCGGCCGCCAGCCGCTGCTGCAACCGGCGCGCCTGGAACAGCGCCTCTTTCAGCACGCGGCGGTCGAACGCGTTCAGGCGCTCGGGCAGCACGGCGTTGGGGTTGTCGGCCACGCCGGCCGGGTCGCCGAACTGCAGCCGCAGACGCAGCTGCTGGAGGATGTGGAAGGCGTCCACCGATGCCTCCGCCTCCGTCGTCGGCAGCACGCCGCGGGTGCCCAGCGCGCGCAGCCGCGCGGCGGTGCCGGTGTCGGCCACGCCGTGGGCGAGGGCGAGGATGCGCGCGGCGTCCACGAAGATGCGCGCCCCGTGCAGCTTGAGGTCGATTGCCTCGGGGCGCTCGCCGCGGCCGCTGCCGGTGAGGCCGCCGAGCCAGTTGAACGGCGGGCGCGTCTCCAGCGCGTTGCGCGCCATCGCCTGCAGGAACGCCTTGCGCGGCGCAGCGGCCTCGGTCAGCCACACACGCAGTTCGTGCACGAACGGCTCGGTGCCGCCGATCGAGCGCAGGTCGAAGAAGATGTTGGCTGCGAGCAGCGCCTGCGGCACGGGATTGCGCAGCCAGTCGCCGAACAGCGCGCGCCACTGCGCGACCGACAGGCACCAGCGCGGGTTGCCGGCCATGATCCCGCCGCGGCACAGCGGAAAGCCGCAGCGGTCCAGCCCGGCGTTGACCTGCCGCGCGAAGGCGACCAGCCGCGCACGCACCGGCTCGAGCCGGGCATCGTCTGCGTTTCCAGCCCCGCTGCCGCCAGCCCCGTCGCCGCCGCCGTTCGGCGGCAGCACGAACACGATGCCGTTGTCCTGGTCGGTCGCGAGCGTCTGCTCGCGCCGCCCCTCGCTGCCCAGCGCTACCCAGGCGAAGGCCACGTCGTCGATTGGCCGATCGGCGCGCACCAGCCCCAGCACCCGCTGCACCACGTGGTCGTTGAGCTCCGACACGAACTGGGTGAGCGGCTCGGCCGCCACGCCCTGCGCGAGCAGGTTGCGTGCGAGCACGCGGATCTCGCTCGCGGCGACGGCCAGCGCGTCGAGGTCGTCGGCGCCGTCGATGCGCTGCGCGACGCGGAAGAACGACACGCGCTGCAGCGCGAACACGTCGCGCTGCGACACCACTCCGGCGAAGCGCCCGTCGTGCACCACCACCACGTGGCGGATCGCGTGTCGCACCATCGCCAGCACTGCGTCGCCCACCGTCGCCTCGTGCGCGAGCGCGACCACCTTCGGCGTCATCAGTGCGGCGATCGGGGCCTGCCGGTCGAGCTGGTTCCGCGCCGCCCGATCGACCACGTCGCGCTCGGTGAAGATGCCCACGGGTCGCATGTCGGCGTCCACCACCACCATGCAGCCGATGCGCTCGCGCCGCATCGTCTCGAGCACCGTCGCCATCGGCGTGTCGGGGGCACAGCCCAGCGGCGCACGGCCGATCAGCGCGGCGAGCGGCGTGGTCATCGACTGCTCGCTGCTGGAGGCCTCGTTGTAGCGCGCCTGCAGTGCCGCGCGCGACTGCTCCAGCAGCGCCCGCAGCCGCTGCGCACAGAACGCCTGAAGCGGCGCGCTTTCGGCCACCACCCCGCGGAAGGTGTCTGCGTCGATCTCGTGGCAGAACACGTCCCCGAGCGCGCGGTAGGTGAATGCCACCGGCCGCCTGTCGAGTACTGCTGTCACCGGGAACAGTTCGCCCGGCTGAAGCGGCTCGTCCGTCTCCCCCGGACTGGCCAGCGCGGAGGGCACTGCCCGCTCGACCCGGCCGCGCTGCACCACCAGCACGTGCTCCGGAGCGCCGCTCTCGGGTGCCAGCAGCGTCTCCCCTGGCGCCCAGTAGCGCAGGCGCGCGACCGCCGCCAGCCGCGCAAGCTGCGCATCGGGCATGCGGTCGAACGGGACGTGGGTGCGCAGGAACGCGACCGTGGCGGCGTTCAACGCGGCGGCTGCGGGGGAGGGCGCGCCAGCGGGGGAATGGGCAGGCGGCATGGCGGGGATCCGATGGGGATACGGAACCATCGCACGAACGGCGGGATCGTGCAGCGGGCAGGGTCGAGCCCGGGGCCGGTTGGGGGCCAGCCACGGCAGCCCGATCGTCTCGACCGTGAGCGTGCAACGGCTGCGGGAGAGCAACGCCGAGGCTTGCGCCGCTGCCCGGTATCCCGGTACGGATGCGCGAGCCGGCCGAGTCCGGTGTCCCGTGGTCGCGAGGGGCCCGCTGCGGCCGCGGGGTTCAGCGCCGTCGCAAGGGTGCCCGCCGATGCGCATGCGCGAGGGCGCCCTGTGTCCAGTCGACCCGGGGCGGCCTCGACCGTAGCCGGGGCTTCTCCCACGGACGACCTCCAGTGCGCAGCGCAGACGTCGTCGCATGTCGATTGCGCCGTCCGCAGCGGTGTGCATCGCCGGGCGCCACGCGCATCCTGCAGTGGCCGCTTCCCGGGTCTTGCCACGGCGCCGCCGCGGGCGGGGCTCCGGAGTACACTCGCTCGCCGCGGGCTTCCCCGCATTGCAGCGGGGTGAACGTGGTCGGGTCCCGGACGAATCAGGAGCAGCGCCTCGCTACGCAGGCCGTCGAGCACGCCCCGCGTGAGCCCGCCGAGGCCGCGCACGAGTGCCCGGAAGAGGGCGTCGCGACCGATGACGGCCACCGCGCGAGCGCTCACGGCCCGGCAGCGGCATCCACTGCGGCGGGCGTGCCGATGATCGAGTGGACCGACGAGGCGGGT
>CANGUQ010000113.1 GCA_947456915.1 Betaproteobacteria bacterium | reverse complement strand
GCCGTGCCGCCCGGGCCGTCGCCCCCGCGCTGCGCGCGCGGGGCTCGCGGCGCCGCGGCTGCATCGGTTGCAGGCGGCGGATTCA
This sequence comes from Betaproteobacteria bacterium, assembly GCA_947456915.1. Lineage (GTDB taxonomy): Bacteria > Pseudomonadota > Gammaproteobacteria > Burkholderiales > CAIKXV01 > CAIKXV01. The sequence goes on along the minus strand of CANGUQ010000113.1, from coordinate 9,598 downwards.
CTCCACCCAGCGCGTGGACCAGATCGGCGTCGGTGACCGGCTGCATCAGCACGGCGCTCGCACCGGCATCGCGCCAGCGCGGATCGCTGCTGCGCGGGCTGTCCGCCCCCGCCACCACGATCATCGGGCACGCGCCATCCAGCCAGCTCCCCAGCGCGGTCAGATCGACTGCCGCGCTGTCGTGCGTGGCTCGCGCATGCACGTGCGCGACGACCAGATCGACGGCCGCGTGCAACGCTGCGGCGTCGGCGGCGACCTGCTGCGCCTCGGCAAGCGATTCGCAGTCGGTGACGGTTGCACCCTCGCGCTCGAGCAGGTGCACCAGACTGCGGCGGCTGGAGGGGGACGGATCGATCAGCAGAACGCGCGACGATCCTTTCCGGGGGCTGCGCGCAGTCGCTGCCGCGGCTGGCTGCTCGCGATCCGCGTCCAGCGCGAGTTCGAACCAGAACGTGCTGCCCACCCCGGGGGCACTGCGCACCTGCAACTGGCCGCCCATCAGTCCGACCAGCTGACGACTGATCGACAGTCCGAGGCCGGTGCCGCCGAAGCGTCGCGTCGTCGAGGAGTCGGCCTGGGTGAACGCTTCGAAGATCTCGTCGAGCTTCTGCGGCGGGATGCCGATTCCCGAATCACGCACGCTGAACTGCAGGCAGCGCGCATCGGGCGCGGCGTTGGCGACTGCACGCGGGCCGTCCTCGATGATCAGCACGACCTCGCCGCGCTCCGTGAACTTGACCGCATTGCCGATCAGGTTGAGCAGGACCTGACGCAGACGCAGCGGATCGCCGATCACCCGGTCGGGTACGTCCGGCGCAATGTCGAGCACCAGCTGCAGCGAGCGTTCGCGGGCGCGCGGGGCGAACAGCTTGACCGCGTCGGCGGCGAGTTCGCGCAGCGAGAAGCCGATCGCCTCGATCTCGACCCGGCCGGCATCGATCTTCGAGTAGTCGAGCACGTCGTTGATCACCTGCAGCAGGTTCTCCGCGGAGCGGCGTACCGCCTCGAGGTAATCGCGCTGTTCGGGGTCGAGGTCGGTGGCGAGCGCGAGCTCGGTCATCCCGATGATGCCGTTCATCGGCGTGCGGATCTCGTGACTCATGTTGGCGAGGAACGCGCCCTTGGCGTGGTTGGCTGCCTCGGCGGCGTCGCGCGCCGCTTCCAGCGCTTCCTGGTCGCGCAGCCGCTCCGAGATGTCGCGGGCGACCGCGATTTCGCCGATGTGCGTGCCCGATCCGTCGTACAGAGGCGTGAGCGAGAGCTCGACCGAGATCATGGAGCCGTCCTTGCGCCGGTGCCGCGTGACCGAGAGCTGCTCGCCGCTTCGCGGGCGCAGCGGCGAGAGACCCGCCGGGCGGCTGCGCTCGGAGTCGTCCATCTGCAGCAGCTCGCTCGCGCTGCGCCCGATCGCCTCCTCTGCGCAGTAGCCGTACAACCGCTCGGCACTGCTGTTCCAGGTGACGAACCGATCCGAGAGGTCCTTCACCATGATCGCCTCGGAGGCCTGATCGACCACCTGGGCGAGCTGGCGCGATTTGGACTCGCTGTCGCGCAGGGCCTGCTCACGCGCCTTGCGCTCGCTGATGTCGGACTCCACCGCGATGTACTGAACCACCTCGCCGTGCTCGTCGCGGATCGGCTGGGCGTCGATCGCGAGCCAGTAGCGGCGACCGTGTCGACTGTAGTTGACCAGTTCGACCTGGAAGCCTTCGCGGGCGCTGATGCGCTCGCGCATGAATGCAACCGTGTCGCGATCCGTATCGGGGCCCTGCAGGAGGGCGCCCGGCCGCAGTCCCTGGACTTCCTGCAAACGGTAGCCGGTGAGCCGGGTGAACGCCTCGTTCACCCACTCGACGTGACCCGTGGCGTCGGTGATGATCACCGAGTTGCTGGTGCGACTGGCCACCAGCGAGAGCTTGCGCATCTCCGCTTCCGTGCGCTTGTTCTCGGTGATGTCGGTGATCACGCCGATCAGGCCGGTACGCTCGCCGCTCGCTGAGGTGAGCGGCGCCTTCGACACCAGCAGTGCACGCGGACTGCCGCTGGCATCGAGCGCCACGCGCTCGTACATCTGCATCGGCGTCGAATCCGCCAGCAGTTCCCGGTCGCGGGCGATCGACTGCTCGGCCAGCTCGGGCGGATCGAGATCGTGATTGGTCCGGCCGATGATGTTCTCCCGGCTTCGGCCGCGGAACTTCTCCCATGCCTTGTTGACGCCGAGGAAGCGCCCCTCGCGGTCCTTGTAGTACACCGGGTTGGGCATCGCCTCGAGCATCTGCTGGGACAGCTCCAGGCTCTCGCGCAGCTGCTGCTCGATGCGGCGTCGGTCGGTCACGTCGATGTGGGTGCCGGTCATGCGCAACGGGTTACCGTCCTGGTCGCGCACCACCACCTGGCCACGGCTCAGGACCCAGCGCCATTCGCCCGAGCGCGCCCGCATCCTGAACTCGGCGACGAACGGCAGCGACGGGTCGGCGAAGTGCCGCAGGCGCGCCTCGCGCACCGCCGCCCTGTCCTCGGGATGCAGGAGCGCGTGGAACGACGAGGTGTCCGCGGCAAGCTCCTCGTCGCCATAGCCTAGCATCGAGCACCAGTAGTGGTTGAAGTGCACCGCGCCGCTCGGCACATCCCAGTCCCACAGACCGAGCCGGGTGCCGTCCACCACCAGCTGCAGCCGCTCCTCGCCCTCGCGCAGCCGCTGGTCGAGCAGGGTGCGCTCGTGGATGTCACTCATCAGGCCGGCCACACCGGTCAGCTGACCGTCGCTGTCGAGCGTCTGCCGCGCGGTGAACGCACACCAGCGTGGCTCGCCCGTGGCGCAGATCACGCGCGCCTTGAGCGTCAACATCCGCGCCTCGCCGCTGATCAGCTTGCGCCACTGCGCCCGCGCGAGCGCCACGTCGTCCCTGTGCAGCACTTCGAACAGCGTGCGCCCGATCAGCCCCTGCGGCGGCAGCCCGCTGATCTGCCGCCAGGCGCGATTGACGAATGCGATCCGGCCGTCGCTGCCGGACTGCCAGACCACTTCGGACAGGTTCTCCAGCAGTTGCCGGTGCTTGACTTCGCTGCGGGCGAGCGCCGCCACCGCCGAGTGGCGCGCGGTGTCGTTGATGATGACGCCGGTGATGTGCTGCAGGGTGCCGTGCTCGTCGAACACGGCCTGACCCTTCTCCAGCACCCAGCGTGTCGTGCCGTCGGCTGCGCGCAACCGGTACTCCGCCGCGAACGGCCGCCGCTGACCGACCGCGGTCTGCACCAGTGTGCGCAGCCGCGGTGCATCGGAGGGGTGGATGATGCTCTCGTACGACCGGACCGCGTTGCCGATCAGGTCGCTCACCGGGTAGCCAGTCAGGCGCTCGAACTCGCTGGTAAGGTGCTCGATCGTCCACTGGTCGTCGCAGCGGCGACGATAGACCGCACCGGGAATGTTGGCGGCAAGGGCGCCGAGTTCGCGCGCGTTGTGGCGCGCGAGTTCCTGCTGCTCGGCGAGCCGGCGCGACGCGTCGTTCAGCGCGTCGGTGAGCGCCTGCAGTTCGGTACTGCCGATGTCGCCGTCGAAGGTGCGGCCGGAGCCGTCCAGTTCACGCGCAAAGCGCGCCGCCGTGGCCACGCCGCGCAGCATCCGGCGCAGCAGCAGCGTCGTGGCGAGCCAGAGCAGCGCGGCGATCGCCAGCGCAGCGAGCAGTGCCTGCCCGATCCGGGCGCGGCGCACTTCGAGCGAGCTGCCGCGATCGATCACGAGTTGCAGCCAACCCTCGACCCCCGGACCGGACACCGGTTGCCAGATGCTCCACGCGGCGCCGTCGCCGCTGCCAGGCAGATTCACGAGACGGTCGAACGCCGAGCGTGCCACCGCCGTATCGCCGCCGCGTGCGACCGCCTGCACCTGCTGCGCGCGCTCTGCGGGGGCAGCGAATATCGGCGCGAGCGTGCCGGAGACGTCCCCTGCGCTACCCTGCGCGCTGGCGACGCGCGTGCCGTCGCTGCGCCACAGGATCGCCTGCCGCACCGGCGGCAGGGCCACGGTGCGGACGAGTATCGCCTCTGCCGCGGCCGATCCGGGGGCGGCAGTGCCGAGCGCGGCGGCCTCACGCTGTGCGAGCTCGCGTCCGAGGTCGAGCTGCCATTGCGCCGTACGGTACTCGTCGAGCGCGACGTAAAGGCACGCGCCCGCCCCGCAGCCCGCCGCGACGATGATGGCGAGCACGACGGACATGCGCGATGCGAGGCTGCGCTTCACCGCCGTCTCCGGCGACCGCCGGGCTGCGGCGGTCGTGCGCAGCGCGGCGCCGCGCGCGTCTGCGTCGCCGCGTCCATACTGCCGCTCACAGCGTCACTGCAGCACACGGTGCAGGCTGCGGCTGACCGCATCGTCCGCTGCCGCGTTCGTCCTGCCCGGTGCCGTCGGCGTGCGGGACGCCGCGCGCGCGGGCAACGGCGCTTCATCCTCGTCGCGAAACTGCGCCATGATCTGCAGCGCCTGCGGCAGCGCGCGGATGAACGCATCGAGCAGCGCCGGATCGAAGTGCAGTCCCGACTGTTCGCGCATGTGGGCGAGGGCTTCCTCCACGCTCCACGAACGCTTGTAGGGTCGCGTCGAGGTCAGCGCGTCGAACACGTCGGCGATGGCGACGATGCGCCCGTAGAGCGGTATTGCCTCACCGCGCAGGCCGCGCGGGTAGCCGGACCCGTCGAACTTCTCGTGGTGCGACCAGGCGATCAGCGCACCTGCCTGGATCACCGGCGAGGCGCTCTCGCGCAGGATCTCGGAGCCGATCGTCGCGTGCTGCTTCATGACTTCCCACTCCAGCGCAGTGAGCTTGCCCGGCTTGAGCAGGATGCTGTCGGGGGTGCCCAGCTTGCCCACGTCGTGCAGCGGGGCGGCGCGCAGCAGGATTTCCTGTTCACGCGCGCCGATGCCGATCTGTGCCGCGATCAGCCGGGAGTAGTTCGCCATGCGCTGGATGTGCGCGCCGGTCTCCGGGTCGCGGAACTCGGCTGCGCGTGCCAGACGCACGATCGTCTCGAGTTCCCGGGCGGCAATCTCGGCTGTGGCCTTGGACACTTCCGACTCCAGCCAGGCCGCCCGGTCTGCCAGCCGCTTCTGCGCCTCGCGCAGCCGCAGCATGTTGCGCGCGCGCGCCAGAAACTCGGTGCGATCGATCGGCTTGTTCAGGAAGTCGTTGATGCCCGCCTCGAGCGCGCGGTAGCGCAGGTCGAGATCGGTGTTGGCGGTGATCATCAGCAGCGGCGTCTCCGACTTTCCCGGCAGTGCTCGAAAGCGCTCGGCGAAGGCCAACCCGTCGGGCTCCGGCATCATGTAGTCGACGATCACCAGGTCGGGATCGTTGCGCTCGCACCAGTCCAGCCCGGCTGCCGATTGATCGAACAGCACAGGCTGGCATCCCGGCAGTCGGGCGACCAGATGCTCGAGCAGCTTCAGATTCAGCGCCACGTCGTCGACGATTGCGATCAGCATGTGACGCATCGCCAGACACGGCCCGCCCGGCCAGCGCGCACCGGGACCCCGGTCGTGAGGCGAGCAGGGTCGGCGGCGGCTCGCCGTGAAGGGTACCGGACGCCGCAGCGAGGCGCCTCGGCTGTGGCAGCCAGCCGGCAGTAGCCGGTTCCCGGAGGCACTGGTGGCGGTGCAGTGCCTGGTGCGGTTGGCGCAGGCGGTGCGCGGCCGGGAAACCGCGCGTCATCGTCGATCAGGCAGTGCAGGCTGTGGAAGCTCATGAAGTGCGCCAGGCAATGACAGGGGGGGGCCGGGCTGGCGGAGCTTGCGCGCGTTCGGCCGAGCGCGCGCGACGCAGCCCGACGGCATGCCGGGATGCCGCCATGCCGTCGAAACCCGCCCTGACTGTTCTGTTATCGGCGTCTGCACGCCATTCTTGATCCCGGCGTCGGCGAGCCCGGACAGGCGTTCATGACGCACCAGTCAGCAGAGCGGCCGTCCCAGGGCAGGCCGGGGCGCTGCACGGCAGCACGCGCAGCGTCTGGTCGGCGGCCCGCCGGTCCCGCCGATCGCGTCGTTCCTGCTCAGCTGCGCAGCCTGTCGATCAGTGCGCGCGTCGAGGCATCGAGGCCGGGCGCGGTCGCGGTGTCCGGGCGCGCCGCACCCGGTTCCAGCCACACACCGAGGCGCATGGCCAGCGTCTTGCCCAGTTCGACTCCCCACTGGTCGAACGGGTTGATGTTCCATATGGCCGACTGCACCAGCACCTTGTGTTCGTACATCGCCACCAGCGCGCCGACACTGGCCGGGTCCAGCCGGTCGAGGACGAACGTGGTCGAGGGCTGATTGCCGGGGAAGGTCTGATTGGCGGCGAGCAGCTCGAGGCGGGCGCCGTCGATGCCGCGCGCCGACAGTTCGGCGCGCGCCTGCGCCGCGGTCTTGCCGAAGGCGAGCGCCTCGGTCTGCGCCAGGCAGTTGGCAATCAGCAGCCGGTGATGCTGCACGAGCGCGTGATGCGGCTCGCGCACGATCAGGAAATCGCTCGGGATCAGCTGCGTACCCTGATGCAGCAGCTGATAGAACGCGTGCTGCCCGTTGGTGCCGGGCGAACCCCAGATCACCGGACAGGTCGCGTAGTCGACGCGGCGCCCGTCGCGGTCGACCGACTTGCCGTTGCTCTCCATCTCCAGTTGCTGCAGGTGATCGGGCAGCCGGCGCAGTCGCTGGTCGTAGGGAAGCACGGCGTGCGTGTGCGCGCCGAAGAAGTTCGCGTACCAGACCCCGAGCAGACCCACGCGCACCGGCAGGTTGGCTTCGAGCGGCGCACGGGCGAAGTGCTCGTCCATCGCACGCGCGCCGGCGAGCAGCGCGTCGAACGCTTCCGGCCCGATGGCGAGCATGGTCGACAGCCCGACGGGAGACCACAGCGAGTAGCGGCCGCCGACCCAGTCGCGGAAACCGAATACGTTGTCCGGAGCGATGCCGAAGGCACGTGTGGCCTCCAGATTGGTACTCACCGCAACGAAGTGGGCGCCGACGGCCTCGGGCGCGCCGAGCGCGCCGACGAGCCAGTCGCGGGCGCTCGCCGCGTTGGTCATCGTCTCGATCGTGGTGAAGGTCTTGGAACAGATGACGAACAGCGTGGTCGAGGCGTCGAGCCGGGCCAGGCGCGGCGCGAGGTCGGCGGCGTCGACGTTGGATACGTAGTGCACGCGCAGCGCCGGCGAGCCGTAGGGCGCGAGCGCTTCAGTCACCATCGCCGGTCCGAGATCGGAGCCGCCGATGCCCAGATTGACCACATCGGTGAACCGCGCGCCGGTATGCCCGGTGCGCTCGCCGCTGCGCACCGCCGTGCAGAATGCACGCATCCGGGCGAGTACCTCGGCGATCGGCGGCATCACGTCCTCGCCGGCAACCCGCAGCGGCGTCGAGGGCGCACGACGCAGCGCGGTGTGCAATGCCGCGCGCGTCTCGGTGGCGTTGACCGCGTCGCCGCGCAGCATGCGGTCGCGCCAGCCCTCGACGTCCTGCTGGCGCGCCAGCGCGTGCAGCAGATCGAGCGCGCGCCCGTCCGTCCTGTGCTTGGAGAAATCCGCGGTGATGCCGGCGGCACTCAGCGTGAAGCGCTGCGCGCGTGCGGGGTCGGCAGCGAACCACTCGCGCAGGTGATGCCGTGCGAGCGCATGCTGGTGCGCCTGCAGCGCCTGCCATGCGGGCGATCGGGTCAGTGCGGACATGCGCAGCCTCCGGTGGAGCACCATGTGCGGATGCTTCGGTCGAAGCGCGCTGCGGCAGCGCCCGGCGCCGGCGCGCACGGAACTACATGTTCGGATAGTTCGGCCCGCCGCCGCCCTCGGGCGCGACCCAGACGATGTTCTGCGTCGGATCCTTGATGTCGCAGGTCTTGCAGTGCACGCAGTTCTGGGCGTTGATCTGAAGTCGCGGTCCCGAGGACTCGCGCACGATCTCGTACACGCCGGCCGGGCAGTAGCGCTGCTCGGGCGCGTCGAAGCGGTCGAGATTGATCGCCACCGGCACCGACGCGTCCTTCAGGGTCAGATGTACCGGCTGATCCTCGTTGTGGTTGGTGTTCGAGATGAATACCGAGGACAGGCGGTCGAAGGAGATCACGCCATCGGGTTTCGGATAGTCGATCGGCGATGCGTTGCGCGCCTCGACGAGCATCTCGTGGTCGGCATGTTCGTGGTGCAGCGTCCACGGCGCCTTGCCGCGCAGCAGCACCTGGTCGACGCCTACCAGCAGCGTGCCGGTGAGCAGGCCCTTGGCCAGCGCAGGCTTGAAGTTGCGCGCGCGGTGCAGTTCGTCGTGCAGCCAGCTTGCCTCGAATGCCTGCGGGTAGGCGCTCAGTTCGTCCTGCGCGCGCCCGGCGCCGAGCGCCTCCACGGCCGCCTCTGCGGCGAGCATGCCGGACTTGATCGCGGCGTGGCTGCCCTTGATCCGCGAGGCGTTGAGAAAGCCGGCGTCGCACCCGATCAGGGCTCCGCCCGGGAAGGTGAGCTTGGGCAGCGACTGCAGGCCGCCAGCCGCGATCGCCCGCGCGCCGTAGGCGAGGCGCTTGCCGCCTTCGAAGAAAGCGCGGATCGAAGGGTGAGTCTTGTAGCGCTGGAACTCCTCGAACGGACTGAGGTACGGATTGCGATAGCCGAGTCCGACGACGAATCCCACCGCCACCTGGAAGTCGTCGAGGTGGTACAGGAAGGATCCGCCGTAGGTGTCGCGCCCGAGCGGCCAGCCGGCGGTGTGGATGACGAGCCCCGGTTGATGCTTCTCCGGCGCGATCCGCCACAGCTCCTTGAGACCGATGCCGTAGGTCTGGGGGTCGCGTCCCTCGCGCAGGCGAAAGCGCGACTCGAGCTGCTTGCCCAGCTGGCCGCGGCAGCCCTCGGCGAACAGCGTGTACGCGGCGTGCAGTTCCATGCCGGGCTGGAACGCGCTCGTGCGCTCGCCGTGGCGCCCGATACCCATGTCGCCGGTGGCCACGCCGCGCACCGCTCCACTCGCGTTGTAGAGTACTTCGGTTGCCGCGAAACCGGGGAAGATCTCCACGCCGATCGACTCGGCGTGGGCGGCGAGCCAGCGACAGACGTTGGCGAGGCTGATCACGTAGTTGCCGTGATTGCGAAAGCAGCCGGGCAGCAGCGCATTGGGTACGCGCAGGTGCCCGTTGCGGGTGAGGAACAGGAACCGGTCCTCGGTCACCGGCACGGTGAGCGGCGCGCCGAGCGACTGCCAGTCCGGCAGCAGTTCGCCGATCGCGCGCGGATCCATCACTGCGCCGGAGAGGATGTGCGCGCCGACCTCGGAGCCCTTCTCGAGGACGCAGACGGACAGGTCCTGCCCGCGCTCGGCGGCGAGCTGCTTTGCGCGGATCGCCGCCGCGAGTCCGGCCGGGCCGGCGCCGACCACCACCAGATCGTAGGGCATCGACTCGCGGTCCTCGCGCGGCGCGACGGTCGGGGCTGGGTAGTGCGCAGGTGCGGCGTTCCTCACATCATGCTCCATCGGCGATCAGCTGTTACCCTTCGATTCTAGCCGATGGAAGGGCCCGGCCGGCCACGAGGTTGCCGGCGCCATCGGGTGTTCGACAGTGCGAAGCCGCTGTCGAGCCGGCCGCGCTGC
>CANGUQ010000112.1 GCA_947456915.1 Betaproteobacteria bacterium | reverse complement strand
CGGTGAGCGCATGCCCTGCGCTTTCCCCGCGTGTCTTCCCTTCAACGCCCAGTCAGCAAGGCATGCAGCCACCCCGCCCAGGAGATTCACCGATGAACGTCCGAATGAATGCATTCGTGCATCGTCTGTCGCGCACCGCCGCGATCGGCGCGGCCGCAGTGCTGCCCGCGTTGTGGACAGGCAGTGCACTGGCCCAGCAGCAGTTCCCGGCCACCCTCGTCGGGCAGGCGATCCTGCCGGCAGCGACCTACCTGAAGCCGCCCGCCGATGCGCCGGCGTCGATGACCGTATCCGGCCGCTTCACCCACGCGGACGGGCGCCGGCGCGACCAGCTCGGCTCGATCGAGGGCATCTCGTTCCTGTCCGACGCGAAGGCGCCCCGCCCCACCGGCATCAACTCGCCGTTCACCGGTCAGGCCGTGCAGGGGTTCTCCGGGATCAAGTGGCAGAAGGACGGTACCGCCTGGGTGACCGGCGACAACGGTTTCGGCACCCGCGCCAACTCGCCCGACGCGATGCTGATGTTCTATCACGTGCGTTTCGACTGGAAGACGCACCAGATCGTGATCCTGCGCACGGTGTTTCTGCACGACCCGGACAACGTGCTGCCGTTCAACGTGGTCAACTCGGCAACGAAGACGCGCTACCTGACCGGCGCCGATCTGGACATCGAGTCGATCCAGATCATCGGCGACAACTTCTGGTTCGGCGATGAACTCGGCCCGTACCTGATCCGCACCGATCGCAACGGCAAGGTGACCGGCTTCTTCGAGACGATGATCGACGGGCGGGTCGTGCGCTCGCCCGACCACTTCGCGGTGACCACGCCCGCAGTGCCCGGGCAGTTCAATACCGTCGTGCGCCGCTCGCGCGGCTTCGAGGGCATGGCTGCCTCGCCCGATGGCCGTTTCCTCTACCCGATGCTCGAAGGCCCGATCTGGAACAACGACACCAAGGGCTGGGAGATGCACGAGAACCGCGAGGCGCTGCGCATCCTGGAGTTCGACGTTCAGAAGGGAGCCTACACCGGCCGCTCGTGGCGCTATCAGCTCGAAGTCAACGGCCACAACATCGGTGACTTCAACATGATCGACGCGAACACCGCGCTGGTGATCGAGCGTGACAACCGCGAGGGCATACCCGAGCTCGCGTGCAACGGCCCGGCCCGCCCCGATTGCTTCAACGCACCGGCGCAGTTCAAGCGTGTGTACAAGATCGATCTGGGCGGCACCGCTCCCGATGGCGTGGTGCGCAAGATCGGCTACATCGATCTGCTCAACATCGCCGATCCGGACAAGCGTGCCAGACAGGGCACGATCGCCGGGCGCTTCACGATGCCGTTCTGGTGCATCGAGAGCGTGGATGTCGTCGACGCCGATCACATCATCGTCGGCAACGACAACAACTTCCTGGTCGGCGGCGGCCGCGAGATCGGCAAGCACGAGGACAACGAGTTCGTGCTGCTGCGCGTCTCGGAGTTCCTGCGCGCGAAGTAACCCGCGTTCCCGCATCGGGCGCCGGACTGCAGCGTCCGGCGCCCGATCAGCTTCGGGCGTCGCTGTGCATCCGCCCCGCGGGTGCGTACCGATCATGACACTCCGGTGACCGTTTCGCGTCGCTGCGATGACCGGATGCCGAGTACCACTGCCACATGCCGCGCCGGGCCTGCGCCCGGCCTGCCGAGGAACTTCTGATGAGCCTGTCCAGCGTGTCCGAGCACGTCGCGAGCTCGCCTCAACTGCGCAAGACCCTGTCGACCGTACAACTCTGGGGCATCGCCGTGGGGCTGGTGATCTCGGGCGAGTACTTCGGCTGGAGCTTCGGCTGGGCCTCGGCCGGTACCCTGGGCTTCCTGATCACCACACTGTTCGTGGCGGCGATGTACACGACGTTCATCTTCAGCTTCACCGAGCTGACCACGTCGATCCCCCATGCGGGCGGTCCCTTCGCTTACGCGCGACGCGCGTTCGGTCCGACCGGCGGCTACTTCGCCGGCGCCGCCACGCTGGTAGAGTTCGTATTCGCGCCACCGGCGATCGCGCTCGCGATCGGTGCGTATCTGAACGTTCAGTTCCCGGCGGTCGATCCGAAGCTCGCTGCAGTCGGCGCCTACGTCGTGTTCATGTCGCTGAACATTGCCGGTGTACGTATCGCCGCCACCTTCGAACTGGCGATCACGCTGATCGCGGTGTTCGAACTGCTGGTGTTCATGGGCGTGGTTGCCCCCGGCTTCTCGATGCTCAACTTCACCGCCGGCGGTTGGGCAGGGGCAGACACGTTCAGTTCCGCCGCGATCCCCGGCATCATCGCGGCGATTCCGTTCGCGATCTGGTTCTTTCTCGCCATCGAAGGCGTGGCGATGGCCGCCGAAGAGGCGAAGGATCCGCGGCGCTCGATCCCCGTTGCCTATGTCACCGGCATTCTCACGCTCGTGGCGCTGGCCATGGGCGTGATGGTGTTCGCCGGCGGCGTCGGCGACTGGACACAGCTCGCGAACATCAACGACCCGCTGCCACAGGCGATGAAGGCGGTGGTCGGTGAGTCCAGCGGCTGGCTGACGATGCTGGTGTGGCTCGGCCTGTTCGGGCTGGTCGCCTCGTTCAACGGGATCATCCTGGGCTACTCGCGGCAGTGGTACGCGCTGGCGCGCGCCGGGTACCTGCCAGCGTGGTTCGCCGCGCTGCACCCGCGCTTTCACACGCCGCACCGGGCGATCCTCGCCGGCGGTGCAGTCGGCATCGCGGCGATCTTCAGTGACGAAGTGATCACGCTCGGCGGCCAGACGCTGACCGCAAACATCGTGACCATGGCCGTGTTCGGCGCACTGACGATGTACATCATCAGCATGCTCTCGCTGTTTCGCCTGCGCCGCAGCGAGCCGGCACTGGAGCGCCCGTTCCGGGCACCCGGGTATCCGCTGTTGCCCGGATTCGCACTGGCGGCTGCGGTGGCTTCACTCATCGCGATCACGGTGTTCAACCCGATCATCGCGGCGATGTTCGCCGGGTTCATGCTCGCCGGCTACATCTACTTCCTGCTCACCGCCAGCCAGCGCACACGCGCGGCCAGCGACCCGATGCTCGAAAGCCGCTGAACCGCACCGGGCGCCCGGTGCGGCCCGCCCACCCGATCTCGATCATTCACCACGGAACGCCTGCCATGCGCAACCCGGACCCAGGTGGCAGCAGACTTGTCGATGACTCCTGCGCTGCCGGCAGCTCAACGCTCGCCGCGCCAGCGGGTGCGGAACACCCTGCGCTCGCCGCAGTGCGCGCCTGCGGTACGGTCAAGGTCAAGGTCGCGTGCAGCGACATCGACGGCATCCTGCGCGGCAAGTACCTGCATCGCGACAAGTTCATCGGCGCGGTCGAAGGCGGTTTCGGCTTCTGCGACGTGGTCTTCGGCTGGGATGCGCACGACGCCTGCTACGACAACACGCAGGTCACCGGCTGGCAGCACGGGTTTCCGGACGCGCTGGCGCGCATCGACCTGGGCACTGCGCGGCACGTACCCTGGGATGCCGGCGTTCCCTTCTTCCTCGGCGAGTTCGTCAACGCCGACGGCTCGGCGTACCCGGTGTGTCCACGCCAGACCCTGAAGCGCGTGCTCGAGCGGGCCGGAAAACTGGGCCTCGCGCCAATGGCCGGCATGGAGTTCGAGTGGTTCAACTTCGCCGAAACGCCGCAGAGCTGGGCTGCCAAACGCGGCGTCGCACCGGAGCCGGTCACCCCGGGCATGTTCGGCTACTCGCTGCTGCGCATGGCCGACAACCGTGGCTTCTTCCACGCGCTGATGGACGAGATGGCGGCGTTCGGCGTGCCGATCGAAGGGCTGCACACCGAGACCGGCCCTGGCGTCTACGAGGTCGCGATCGCCTTCAGCGAGGCGCTGGAGGCCGCAGACCGCGCCATCCTGTTCAAGACCGGTGCGAAGGAAATCGGCAAGCGCTTCGGTGTGATGCCGAGCTTCATGGCGAAGTGGAACGCGGCTCTGCCCGGCTGCTCGGGACACATCCACCAGAGCCTCTCGGACGGCAGGCGCAACGTGTTCTTCGATGCCGGGGGCCGGCACTCGATGAGCCCCTTGTTCGAGAGCTATCTCGCCGGCCAGGTGGCGTGCCTGATGGAATTCGCGCCGATGTTCTGGCCGACGATCAACAGCTACAAGCGTCTGGTCGACGGCTTCTGGGCACCGGTCAAGCCGACCTGGGGACTGGACAACCGCACCGCGAGTTTTCGCGTCATCTCCGGCAGTCCCAGGTCCACGCGCCTCGAGACACGCTGCCCCGGCGCCGACGTGAATCCGTATCTGGCGATGGCCGCAGTGCTCGCTGCCGGCCTGCACGGCATCGAGAAAGGTCTCAGGCTCACCACACCCGCGATCACCGGCACCAATCAGGGTGCGGACAACATCGCGCGTGCACCGCGCTCGTTGCAGCAGAGCACGGCGACGTTCCGCGCCAGCGACATCGCCCGCGACTGGCTTGGAGACGCGTTCGTGGACCACTTCGCCGCAACCCGCGATTGGGAGTACCGGCAGTGGCAGGATGCAGTGACCGACTGGGAACTGAAGCGCTATCTCGAGATCATCTGATGACCATCACGCATTTTTCGTTTCCCACTGCCATCGCCTTCGGCGCCGGGGCGCGCAAGCTCGTCGCCGAGCAACTGCTCGCGCGCAGCCTGAAGCGCCCGCTGATCGTGACCGACCGTGCACTGGCCGCGCTGCCGGTGATGGCCGAATTCCGGACGCACCTCGGTGGCCTGCACGTCGGCGTCTTCGACGGTGTGCACGGCAATCCCACCTGCGCGCAGGTGATGGCGGGTGCTGCGGCGTTCAGGTTCCACGGCGCCGACTGCGTGATCGGCTTTGGCGGGGGGGCGGCACTGGACGTGGCCAAGGTCGTCGGCCTGATGGCCGTGCACGAGGGCGACATCCTCGAGTATGTCTGGGACCACCCGCAGGTCAGGCCGATCACCCAGCCCCTGCCCTTCTTCGTTGCGCTGCCGACGACTGCGGGCACCGGCAGCGAGGTCGGCCGCTCGGCCGTGGTGTCGGAGAACGACACGCACCACAAACGTACCGTGTTCAGCGCGAAGATCCTCGCGCAGATGGTCTTTGCCGATCCGGAAGTCACGCTCGGCCTCCCGGCGGCAGTCACCGCGGCCACCGGCATGGACGCACTGACACACAACATCGAGAGCTACCTCTCGCCGGCTTACCATCCGCTGTGCGACGGCATCGCGCTGGAGGGCCTGCGCCTGGGCGCACGCGCGCTGGCGACCGCCGTGCGCGAGCCCGGAAACCCGGGCGCGCGCGCCGACATGATGATGAGCTCGATGATGGGCGCCATCGCCTTCCAGAAGGACCTGGGTTCGGTGCATGCCTGCGCCCATGCACTGGGTGCGGTGTGCGACCTGCATCATGGACTGGCCAACGCGCTGATGATCGACACCGTGCTCGCCTGGAACTTCGAAGCGGTGCCCGCGAAGTTCGACGAGCTCGCACACGCGGCAGGTGTGTCCGGCGGCGGCGCAGCCTTCGTGCCGTGGCTGCGCGAACTCAAGGCGAGGATCGGTATCGAGGGCAGTCTGGCCTCGCGCGGCGTCACGCGCGAGCAGTTGCCGCAACTGGTCGAACTGGCCGACAGGGACTTCACCAGCCAGACCAATCCGCGCAAGGCTGCCGCAGCCGATTACGAGCGGCTGTTCCTGGAGGCGATGTGAGCAGTGCGCGCGACCGGCCGCTGCTGATCGGGATCTCGACGCGCGTCCAGTACCCGGACGCGGCGACCGCCGCCCTGGGCGGGGTGTTCACCAAGACCCTGCACTTCCTCGAGCAGTCGGTCGCTCACTGGGTACTCTCCGACGACGCCATCGCAGTGATGATTCCAGCGGTCACGCGCGACAGCATCGTCACCCGCGCCGACCTGAATCTGGACGATTACGCCGCCGTGATCGACGGTCTGGTGCTTCAGGGCGGGGCCGACGTCGCCCCGGAGAGCTATGGCGAAGTGCCGCTGCGCCCCGAGTGGCAGGGCGACCGCATCCGCGACCGCCACGAGATCGAGCTCATCGACGCGTGCATGCGCGCCGGCAAGCCGATCTTCGGTATCTGCCGCGGCTTGCAGATGCTGAACGTGAGGTTCGGTGGCACGCTGTTCCAGGATATCGCGACCCAGCAACCCGGATCGCGATCGCACCGGGACGCCGCCCGTTACGACAGGCACACCCACGAGATCGAGATCGTGCCCGGCACGCGTCTCGCGCAACTGTGCCCCGGGGTGACCCGCGCCACCGCCAACAGCATCCACCACCAGAGCATCAAGGATCTCGCCCCCGACTTCGTGGTCGAGGCGCGCTGCCCGCAGGACGGTGTGATCGAGGCGGTGCGCCGGCGCGGGCCGGGCTATGTGGCTGCCGTGCAATGGCATCCCGAATTCCACGACAAGGCCGTGCCGGGCCAGTTCGACGACACGCCGTTATTGCAGGATTTTCTCCAGGCAGCACGTGCCACGCGAAAGACATGAGCACATTACTGAAGATCTTCAACCCGGCCACCGGGCAGTGGCTGGCAGACGTTCCGGCCGATGACGCGCGGAGCGTCGCGCTCAAGGCCCGGGCGGCTCGCGCAGCACAGCCGCGCTGGGCCGCCACGCCGATGACCGAGCGCCTCGCAGCGATGCGGCGCTTTCGCGCAAGCCTCGGCACCGGCATCGAGGCGCTTGCGAAGACGTTGACGCAGGAGGTCGGCAAACCGATCAGCCAGTCGCGCAACGAGATCAAGGGCGTGCTGGGCCGCATCGACTTCTTCATCGAGCAGACCGAATCGGCCGTACGCGACGAGCACGTGTTCGACGACGGGGCGATGCACGAGCAGATCACGCATGTTCCGCTGGGCGTGGTCGGCAACATCTCGGCGTGGAACTATCCCTACCTGGTCGGCTGCAACGTCCTCGTGCCGGCGCTGCTGACCGGCAATGCGGTGCTGTACAAGCCCTCGGAGCACGCCGCGCTGACGGGACTGCACATCGCGCAGCTGCTGCATGCGGCAGGGTTTCCGACCGACGTCGTGCAGGTTGTGGTCGGCGCCGCCGATGTCGGCACGGCGCTGCTCGGCCAACCCCTCGACGGCCTGTTCTTCACCGGCAGCCACGCCACGGGCGTGCGCATTGCCCAGGCGCTCGCACCACGGCTGGTCAAGCTGCAGCTCGAACTGGGCGGCAAGGATCCGGTCTACGTGCGCGCCGATGCCGACCCGAAGAGCGCCGCCGAGAGTCTGGCCGACGGCGCGATGTACAACACCGGTCAGAGTTGCTGCTCGGTCGAGCGCATCTACGTTCACGACAGCCTGTACGACACCTTCGTCGAGCACTTTCTGGCCACGGTGGCCGGATTCAGGCTGGGCGACCCGATGGATGGCGACACCTACATCGGTGCCATCACGCGCGCGCCGCAACTCGACGTGCTCGATGCGCAGGTGGCCGATGCGCGCTCCAGAGGCGCCACGCTGCGCTGCGGCGGCACGCGCCTGCCCGGGCCGGGCAACTGGTATGCGCCGACGGTGTTCACCGAGGTCGACCACTCGATGGCGCTGATGCGCGAGGAAAGCTTCGGTCCGATCATCGGCATCCAGAAGGTGGGCGACGACGACGAGGCGGTGACGCTGATGAACGACACGCGCTACGGGCTGACCGCCGGCGTGTTCAGCCGCGACGAGGCGCACGCGCGGGAGTTGCTGTCCAGAGTGAACGCCGGCACCGTGTACTGGAACTGCTGCGACCGCGTCAGCCCTCGTCTGCCCTGGTCGGGACATGGCGACTCCGGACTCGGGCTGACCTTGTCCACCCACGGCATCCGGACCTTCACGCGGCCCAGGGCGTGGCATCTGCGGCGCCCATGAGCGGGAAATCCGGCCGGCGGAAAGCGACCGGCCGGCAGCCCGGCGTTCCCCGGGCCGGTCGGCGCGCGCATCCCGTCACGCGCGGTGATAGATCTCCGCGCCCCTGTCCTTGAACTCCTCGGCCTTCTCCTGCATGCCTTTCTCGAGCGCCTCGGCCTCGGAGACACCCACCGTCGCCGCATAGTCGCGCACGTCCTGCGTGATCTTCATCGAGCAGAAGTGCGGGCCGCACATCGAGCAGAAATGGGCGAGCTTGGCGCCTTCCTGCGGCAGCGTCTCGTCGTGGAATTCCTTTGCGGTATCGGGGTCCAGGCCGAGGTTGAACTGGTCCTCCCAGCGGAACTCGAAGCGCGCCTTCGACAGCGCGTTGTCGCGCTGCTGCGCAGCCGGATGTCCCTTGGCGAGATCCGCGGCGTGAGCGGCAATCTTGTAGGCGATGATGCCGTCGCGCACGTCGTTCTTGTCGGGCAACCCGAGGTGTTCTTTCGGCGTCACGTAACACAGCATCGCAGTGCCGTACCAGCCGATCATCGCCGCCCCGATCGCCGAGGTGATGTGATCGTAGCCGGGCGCGATATCCGTGGTCAGCGGCCCCAGCGTGTAGAACGGGGCTTCGTGACAGACTTCGAGTTGGCGCTCCATGTTTTCCTTGATCATGTGCATCGGCACGTGACCCGGGCCCTCGATCATCACCTGGACATCGTGCTTCCAGGCCAGTTGCGTCAGTTCCCCGAGCGTCTCGAGTTCCGCGAACTGGGCCTCGTCGTTGGCATCCGCTACCGAACCGGGCCGCAGCCCGTCGCCCAGCGAAAACGCGACGTCATACTGGCGCATGATCCCGCAGATTTCCTCGAAGTGCGTGTAGAGGAAATTTTCGCGATGATGGGCCAGGCACCACTTGGCAAGGATCGAGCCCCCGCGTGACACGATGCCGGTAACGCGCCGGGCTGTCAGCGGGATGTAGGCGAGGCGTACCCCGGCGTGGATCGTGAAGTAATCGACGCCCTGCTCGGCCTGTTCGATCAGCGTGTCGCGGAAGATTTCCCACGTGAGTTCCTCGGCCTTGCCGTCGACCTTCTCCAGCGCCTGGTAGATCGGCACGGTGCCGATGGGCACGGGCGAGTTCCGGATGATCCACTCGCGCGTTTCGTGGATGTTCCGTCCGGTGGAAAGGTCCATGACCGTGTCCCCACCCCACCGGGTAGACCACACCATCTTCTCGATTTCCTCCGCGATGGACGAGGTCACCGCCGAGTTGCCGATGTTCGCGTTGATCTTCACGAGGAAGTTGCGGCCGATGATCATCGGCTCGCTTTCCGGGTGGTTGATGTTCGACGGAATGATCGCGCGCCCGCGCGCGACCTCGTCGCGCACGAATTCGGGCGTTATCTCGCGCGGCATCACTGCGCCGAGCGGCGCGCCCGCATGCACGCGACCGGCATTGGGGCCCTGCTCGCGCCAGGCGTCGAGACGAAGGTTCTCCCGGATCGCGATGAACTCCATCTCGGGCGTGATGAGGCCGCGACGCGCGTAGTGCATCTGCGTCACGTTGCAGCCCGCGCGCGCGCGAAGCGGCGGACGACGCCGTTCGAAGCGCAGGCCGGCCAGCCTGCTGTCCTGCTCGCTGCGACGGGTCCACTCGGACGTCGGCCGGTCGAGGGCGACCGTGTCGCTACGCTCGGCAATCCACTCCGCACGCAGCGCGGGGAGGCCCTTCCTGATGTCGACCGGACGGTCCGGATCCGTGTAGGGGCCAGACGCGTCATAGACGTAGACCGGCCTGTTCGCCAGGGGTACACCCTTGCTCACGCTCGGTTGCTGCGCGATCTCGCGCATCGGCACCTGGATGTCGGCTCGCGAGCCGGCG
>CANGUQ010000111.1 GCA_947456915.1 Betaproteobacteria bacterium | reverse complement strand
GAACGCGGTACCGATGGTCATGCCGATGCCGGCCAGATAGCCCTTGCCCAGCACGTTGCCAGCGCTCACCTCGCCTGCGGCGAACAGGTTGCGGCTGGGCACGCCGCCGAAGTGCACCGCTGCACGCTCGTCGATCTTCACTCCGAGATAGGTGAAGGTGATGCCGGGGCGCAGTGCGAAGGCGTAGAACGGCGGGGTGTCGATCGGACGCGCCCAGTGCGTCTTCGCCGGCGTGAGTCCCTCGGTGTGGCAGTCGTCGAGCACCGAGTGATCGAAGGTGCCGATCCGGCAGGCGGCGTTGTAGTCGTTCACCGTCTTCATGAAGTCGTCCACGTCGAGGCCCACCTTCGCGGCGAGTTCGCGCAGATCGTTCGCCTTCTCGCCGGGGAACACCGGCGGCATGAAGCGGCCGATCGCCTTGGCGTCGATGATCGAATAGCCGATCTGCTCGGGCTGGAACGCCACCAGCCGGCCCCAGATCGCGTAGCGCTTGGGCCAGAAGTCCTCGCCCTCGTCGTAGAAGCGCCGACCGTGCTTGTTGACCACGATGCCCAGCGAAACGCAGTCCACGCGCGTGCAGATGCCGCCGTCGTAGGCGGGCGCGCGCGCATCGATCGCCACCGCGTGGCACTGCGCCGGGTCGCCGATCCTGTCCGCACCCGCTTCCAGCATCGACTTCAGCAGCACGCCCATGTTGAAGCGCGTACCGCGGATGATGAAGTTGTCGGCGACCCACTCGCCCTCGTGCTGGCCCCACGCCTCGCGCAGCCACGCGCGGTTCGATTCGAAGCCGCCGCTCGCCACCACGCAGGCGCGTGCCTCGATGCGCTCATCGCCGATGTGCGCGGCGCGGAACTCGCCGTTGACGATCTCCAGCCGGTCCACGGTGGCGTTGTAGCGGATCTGCACGCCCAGCTGTTCGGCGCTGCGGAAGTAGGCATTGACCAGCGCCTTGCCGCCGCCGAGAAAGAACGCGTTGGTGCGCGACAGGTGCAGCGTGCCCGACAGCGAAGCCTGGAAGCGCACGCCGTGCTTCATCATCCACGGCCGGCAGGTCGACGATTCGCGCAGCGCGAAGCGCGCGAGCGTCTCGTCGGTGAGGCCGCCGGTGACCTTCAGCAGGTCCTGCCAGTATTCCTCTTCCGGGTAGGCGTCGGTCAGCACGTCCTGCGGTGCGTCGTGCATGCAGCGCAGGTTGCGCGTGTGAATCGAGTTGCCGCCGCGCCACTCCTTCGGAGCCGATTCGAGCAGCAGCACGCTCGCGCCCGCCTCGCGCGCCATCAGCGCGGCGCACAAGGCGGCATTGCCACCGCCGATCACCAGAACGTCCAGCATCCTCCCCCCTGTTCGGTCAGATTCACTGACCACCATAGGGTAGCGAATTGCGGGCGGGACGTGGGGCGCGCGGCGGGCGTCGGCGCGAAGGGTTGTCGCGTCGCCCCCGCCGGACCCGGGCGTCCGATCGGTGGTCACTCGTCGCAGCGGCCGCTCAGGACTGCTCGGTGAAGGCGCAGCCGGCGGCGAGCAGCTGCTCGATCTCCGGTTCGCCGTAGCCTGCCTCGCGCAGCACCTCGCGGGTGTGCTGCGCCTTCGCCGGTGCCGGCGAGCGCACGCCGAAGAAGCCCCCGTCGTAGCGGATCGGCGAACCGATCACCTGCGTCGGTTGCGGCAGCTGCGTGTCGATCAGCGGCAGGCAGGCGCGCAGCGCCGGGTCGGCGAGCACGTCGGCGACCGAGTTGATCGGTCCGCACAGGATGTCGGCGGCGCGCAGACGGGCGAGCCAGTACTCCGATGTCCCGCTGCGCAGCTGCGGCACGATGATGCGGTCGAGTTCGTCGCGGTTGCGCACGCGGGCGGCATTGGTCGCGAACCGGTCGTCGGCGATCAGCGTATCGAGCCCGAGGGCCGTGCAGAACTTCCGCCAGTGTGCATCGCGCAGCACCGCGATGGTGATGAACCGGCCCTGCGCCACCTCGAACGCACCGGCTGGGGCGAGCAGGGCGTTCTGGTTGCCCTGCCGCGGCGGCACGCGACCGCTCGCCAGATACTCGGCGAAGCCGCCGCTCATCAGCGAGGCGGCCGCCGCGACGAGGCTCACGTCGATGTTCGCGCCGCCGTGTCCGCTGAGCCGCCCGTAGAGCGCGAGCAGGATGCCCTGCACCGCCTGGTTGGCTGCGGTGGTGTCGATCAGCGGGAAACCCACGCGCAGCGGCGGGCCCTGCGGTTCCCCGACCACGCTCATCACGCCGCTCATCGCCTGCAGGATGGTGTCGCTCGCGGGCAGATGCGCGTAGTCGCCCGCCTGCCCGAAGCCGGAGATCGTGCAGTAGATGATGCCGGGCCGGAGCGCCTCGCAGCGCGCGTGGTCGAAGCCCAGCCGCGCCATCACGCCGGCGCGGTAGTTCGAGACGACCACGTCGGCGCGCGCCACCAGCCGCTCGAGGATGCCGCGCCCGCCGGCGCGGTCGAGGTCGACGCCGATGCACCGCTTGTTGCGGTTGATGGCGAGGAACTGCGCATTGCCGATGCGACCCGGATCGCCGCGGCCGGAACTGCGCTGCCAGTCGCCTTCCCGGCGCTCGATCTTCACCACGTCGGCGCCCATGTCGCCCAGCAGCGTGGCGGCGCAGGGACCGGCCACGCCTTCGGTCATGTCGATCACGCGTACGCTGGCAAGGATCGGTGCACTCATCGCGGCAGTCCCGGGCCGGTCATGCCGCAGCCCCGCAGCGGTCGGTGCCGTGGCGGGGCGGCCGCATCACGCTCAGGCCTTGCGCTCACCGCGAGCGAACGCTTCGAGCTTGTGTTTCCATTCGTCCGAATGCATGCAGCTCACCCACGCCTCCGTGTCGAAGCGCAGGCCTGCGGACAGTCCCGTCTCCAGCGCGTGGTTGAGCGCGCGCTTGGCCTGGGCCACGCCGGTCGCCGGGAACGAGGCAATGCGCCGGCCCATCGACATCGCTTCGTCGAGCGCGCGCCCCGGTGGCACCACCCGGCCGACCAGCCCGAACGACTTGGCCTCCGCCGCGTCCCAGCGCCGGCCGGTGAGCACGAGCTCGCGCGCGATCTGATGGCCGACCAGCCGCGGCAGGCGCTGGCAGGCGCCGCCACCGGGGAAGAAACCGTGCGTCACCTCCGGCAGCGCGAAGACTGCGTTCTCGGCGGCGATCGCGATGTCGCACTGGAGCGCGAGTTCCAAGCCCCCGCCCATGCAGTAGCCGTTGATCGCCGCGATCACCGGCTTGCTCACGTCGGCAAGCGCGTGCGCCCAGCGCGCCATCACCTGCCGGCGCTCGTCGATCATGTCCGCGGTCGAGCCTGCCGAGCGCTCCTTCAGGTCGGCGCCGGTGCAGAACGCCTTGTCCCCGGCGCCGGTGATGATCAGCACCTTCACCTGCGGATCCCGGTCGAGCTGCGGAAACAGCGCCATCAGCTGGTGGCGCAGCGCCCGGTTCAGCGCGTTGTGCACTTCAGGCCGGTTCAGGGTGAGCAGCGCGACACCGTCCTCGGTGTGCAGCATGTACAGCGGCGTCTCGTCCATCGACCGTCTCCTGCCGCGGGCGCGTCGTGGTGACGGGTCACGACCGCGCTGCGCGTGGCCCGAGCGTATCACCCGGCCCGGCGATCGCACCCCGGCGCGCGGCGATCGGCCCCGCGCGCGCCGCAGCTCAGACGGCGAGCGGCTCCAGCCCGGTGGCGCGGATGTGCGCCGCCGTGTCGCGCGAGGCGAGCTGCTCGATCACGCGCGCGGCCGCCGCCGGCTGCGCCGCGCTCGTGCCGATGCCAGCGGTGTAGTACGAGTACAGCTGCAGCGGCTCGGGCAGCGGCGTGATGTGCGCGATGCCCTCGACCGGCAGCAGCTCGCTCACCTGCTGGAAGCCGATCTCGACCTCGCCGTTGGCGATGAACGTTCCCACGCGCTGCCCGCTGCCGATGAAGCGGCTCTTCGCCATCGCCTCGTCCTGGATGCCGAGCGCACGGTAGAGCTGCCCGGTCACGTAGCGGCCGCTGACGCTAGCCGAGTAGCCGATCGATCTCGCGCGCAGCAGCGTCGCGCGCAGCGCCTCGGCAGTGCCGACATCGGGCGCCGGCGCCCCGGCGCGCACGGCGAGCCCGATCATCGAGCGCGCGAGCCGCCGGTCGCTGCCGGCACGCACCAGACCGGCAGCGATGAAGCCCTGCAGCGTGTCGTCGTCGCAGATCACCAGATCGGCGATCTCGCCGCGCTGCAGGCGACTGGGGATCGAGATGTCGCCGGTACCGATCGAGGTGGTGACCGTGACGATCTCCAGCCCGGTCAGCTGCGCGAGTTCGGGCAGCAGGCGGCGATGGGCGGCGGTGAAGGCGCCGGAGGTCATCACACGGAATTCGTTCGTCATGGCGGGCTCGGTTCGGCGTGGCGGATGTGGCCGGCCGCGCTGCCCAGGGGTGCGGGCGGCGGGGCCGAAGGGGTGGTGCGCAGGCGCGTGGCGATGATACGCCGCGGCTGCGGCGGCTCGCCGGTACCCGTCGCGGGGCCGGGCGCGCGCATGCGGCCGCCCGGGCGCCAGTCGCACGCCGGGCGTCTGACGGGCATATCCCGTATCCGGCGCCGCGCGAAAGACAATCCCCCCGCGCAGCGTGAATAACTCCCTTGGCCGGGCGATGGCGCAGGGCCGACACTACGACTCAAGGTTATCGGCAGCGACTGCGAATCCTGAAGCCCGGGCCGCACCGCTGCGTGGTCAGTCTCCGCAGACGGGCCCGCGCGCACCGCCAGCGCGTCGCCTCCCCACTCGATTCTACCGGTCAGGAGTACCCCATGAAGACGTCCCTTGCAGCGGTGCTGTGCCTCGGTGCAGCCGCAGTGATCAGTGCGCCCGACGCATCTGCGAATCTGATCTACAACGGTTCGTTCGAGATCGGTGCCCCGGCCAGCACGACCCCGTGGACCCGTCTCGCCCCCGGCTCCACCGCGCTGCAGGGCTGGACCGTCGGCGGCGTCGGCACCAATACCGTGCGGGGCGTGGACTGGCACAACGGCGCATTCAACCCGGGTCCGGCGCAGAGCGGCAGCTGGATGGTCGACCTCAACATCGACGGGACGGGCGGACAGGGCGCCGGCCAGGGCACGATCTCGCAGGCCTTCGCGACCGTCGCAGGTACCTACTACTCGCTGTCGTTCTGGCTGGCTGGCCCGCGGTCGAGCGAGGCGGGCGGCACCCTCAACCCGCGCACGGTCATCGTCGGTCTCGCCGGCAGCACCACGCAGACGCAGACCTTCACGGCGCCGGACGCGGTCTCGACCAGCCTCGTGTGGTACCAGCGGAATTTCGACTTCATCGCGGACAGCGCGAGCACGACGCTCACGTTCTCGCCGCTGGCCGGCACGGGGGCCAATGGTTACTGGGGAGCGTTCATCGACAACGTCAGCGTGAACACCGCCGTGGTGCCGCTGCCGGCGCCGATCCTGCTGCTCGGATCGGGCCTGCTCGGTCTGTGCTGCTTCGGGCGGGCGCGCCGCAGGGCGTGAACCGACCGGCGATCCGGCAGGGTACGCCTGGGCCGTGCGGGCGCCGCACGGCTGCACCGTCCCGGGTGGATCGGCGCGGCCGCTGCGCCCCGGTGGTCTGACTGCCCCGGGCGGGACGGCGCGCGCGACCCGGATGGAAACGCGGATGGATCGTGCGCGCTGCGGCAGGTCGAGGATCAGCCGAACTTCAGTCCGGCCGCCTTCACGATCGCGATGTTGGCCGCGATCTCCTTGGCGATCAGCGCGTCGAACTCGGCCGGTGTGAGCGGCATCGGCTCCAGGCCCTGCTTGCCCAGCCGCTCGGCCACGGCGGGCGTCTTGATCGCCTTCATCACTTCGGCGTGCAACCGGTTGACGACTGCCGGCGGCGTCTTTGCCGGCACCAGCAGGCCGTTCCAGAACGTGTAGTCGCTGTCGGGGAAACCCGCCTCGATCGTCGTCGGCAGTTCCGGGAACAGCGCCGAGCGCTGGCGCGTGGTGACGGCGAGCCCGATCAGTCGTCCCGCCTTGATGAACGGCAGCGCCGAAGTCGAACCGATCGCCATGAAGTCCACGCGTCCGGCAGCCACGTCGGCGAGTCCTTCGGGGCCGCCCTTGTACGGCACGTGCGTGCCCTTGAGCCCGGCACTGAGCCGCCAGCGCTCGGCCGCCCAGTGCGTCGCGCTACCGATGCCGGCCGAGGCGTAGGACAGTTCGCTCTTCTGTCCGGCGGCGACGAGGTCCTTCAGCGACTTGATGCCGCGCTCGGCAGCGACCACGATCACATTGGGCACCACGCCGAACACGGCGACGCCGGCGATGTCGGTGCGCGCGTTGTACGGGGCATCGGGAAAGGCGGCCGGCGCAGCGGAGTGCGCCGAAGCATTGAGCAGGATGGTGTAGCCGTCCGGTTCCGACTTGGCCACCACCGCCGTGCCGATCGTGCCGCCGGCACCGCTGCGGTTCTCGATCACGATCGGCTGACCCAGTCCCGGCGAGATCGCTTCGGCGACGATACGGCCGATCACGTCGGTGGTGGAGCCGGGCGTGAACGGCACGATCGCGCGGATCGGTCTGGCTGGCCATGCGGGCGCCTGGGCGAGCGCACTGGCGGGCAGGATGGCGGTGGCGGCGCTTGCGCCCGACCACTGCAACAGCGTACGGCGGCTGATCATCGTGGGTATCTCCTCGGTCGCACTGAGGTCGCCAGCCGAGCGCACGGCGGCGCACGGCACGGCGGCGAGCTGCGGACAGCGGGTTGCGGACAGCGGGTTGCGGCGCAGGCCCGCACGCCGCCGGTGCAGCATGACAGCGAGGCCGGAGGTTAGCAGCAGTTTCCCGGAACTGCGCGGTCGCGGCGCGGTCCGCGGGGGCGACCACGTCGGCGTCTCCGCCGGCCCGTACCCGTTGCTCTCGTGCGCGTCTGGTCGCACGATGTGACTGCGCATGCGCCGCCGGGCCGGACCGACCGTGCCCCGCCCGGGGCGGCGGCCGGCACACTGCGGCGCGGTGTCCAGCACGGGAGGGGGCATGCGGATCGTGCGGTTGAAGAGCCTGTTCGTCGGCTTCCTGCGAGGCGCCATCGGGAATTCTCGCGTTCCACGATCTCGCACGCGAGCGGGCGCTTGCGGGCGCGGACGAGAAGACGCTGGTCGTTGTGTGCGCGGACATCGTACGCGGCAACAGCGGGTCGCCTGACCTGAACGGCATGTGGCTGTCCTTCCTCGCCACGCAGCCTGGCCGCATCGAGATCGCCGCGCTGACCCGGGCGGCGATCGCGGCCCCTGCGGACGTGATCGCGTCACGGCCGCGCTTCAATCCGCTGCCCACCGGGCTGACCGGGCGCGCCGGCACGCTCGACTGGGGCTGGCTCTACGACCGCAACGGCGACGGCCGCGTCGACTATCTGCTGCAGCTCCAGAATGCCCATCCCGTGCTGCCCGAGCCGTTGCCGGCGGACTTTCCCACGGTCGAGGTGCTCCCCGATGGGCGTGTGCGTCTCACCAGGGAACTGGCCTGCGCGATGATCGATCACGCGCAGATGGTGTTTCGCCACTACGCCGATGACGCCTTCGCCGGCGCGGTCGATGCGGTCGTGGTGGAGGAGTTCGATGCACAGTGGCCGATGTTCGTGAGCGGGTTCGTCGCCTATCTGGCCGCGCGCGAAGGCAGGGAGGAGTCAGCGTGGGCGTTCCGGAGCGCGATCGCCGAGCGCCGGCGCGATCTCGCGCGCGATCCGCAACGCGGCATCATGCTGCCCACGCCGCTGCCCGGACGCCCGGAACCCGCCGCCGCACGGCTCGCGCAGGGGAGCCGGCTGCTGCGGCTGATCAACGATGCGCTCGCACGCTGTCCCGCCAGCGCCGGTGCGGTGGCAGCGCCAGAAAAGGGGTCAGGGTCGATTTCCCGTTTGCCGTTCGGGAAATAGGAAATCGACCCTGACCCCTTTTGCGAGTTCACGCGGCGCCACGGCTGGCAGCAGCGGGTGAGCCCGGGACGAGGGCCCGGGGGCTTCCTGACCTCCTTTCTTGTCATCCGCGGTCTGCTGCGCCACACTGCGCGCTCAGGCGCGATCGGTCGGCAGTGAGCTGCGCGGCCGGGCCTGACGACGACGGAGGGCTCATGCCGCAGATCCAGTTCTTCGACCCGACCGGCTGCACCGAGGTCAGTCAGCCGCACGCCCCGCGGCCCGCCTCGCTCGCCGGCAGGCGCATCGGTTTCCTCACCAACGAGCAGTGGCAGGCGTACTTCGCACTGCCAGCGCTCAAGGCGAGGCTCGAGGCGGAGATTCCCGGCGTCGAGGTGCTGCCGGTGGATGCGTTCCCGAAGGGCAACGAGCACATCGCTGCCGACTCGGTGGCGGCACAGGTCAAGGCGAGCGGCGTCGACGCGGTCATCATCGGGCACGCGGCCTGAGGGTCCTGCGCCTCTGCGTGCGGCCGTGCTGCCGCCAACCTCGAAGCGCTCGGCATTCCGACCGTCCTGCTCGCCAGAGCGGAGTTCGTCGGTGTCCTGAAGAACGTGATGTCCGGCCGCGGCTTCGCTGCCGACGCGGCGATGGTCGTGTTCCCGATCGAACTGTTCCTGCCGGGCAGCGACGTGTCGGCGGTGCCGGCGCGCAGCGCCGAATTCATCGCCGCGCTGACCACCTGGCGCCCGGCGGGGGCGGGCTCGGCCGACGGCAGCGCCCGCCTGCACGCGGTCAGCGGCGACACCTGGGAACAGGCGTGCGACCGGGTCGCGCACCTGCATCTGTCGAACCTGTGGGGCGACGGTCTGCCGATCGTGCCGGCAACGCCGCAGCGCGTGGACTGGATCCTGCGCGGCAGTCCCTTCCCGCGCGAGCACCGCCTCGGCAGGTTTCCGCCCCGCGGGGGTATCGCCACGGTGGAGGCGGTGGCGGTGGCGCTGGCGATGGCCGGGGGGCGTCCCGAGTACCTGCCGCTGCTGCTCGCCGCGGTCGACGCCTTCCTCGATCCGCACTCGGACAGCGCGGCGCTGCAGGCCGACTCCGGCAGCGTCTACCCGGTGATCATCGTCAACGGGCCGTTGGCGCGGCAGGTCCGGCTCAACGCCGGGTTCGGCTGCCTCGGCCCTGATCCGCAGCATCCGGCAGGCGCGAGCATCGGGCGCGCGCTGCGGCTGCTGCAGCAGAATCTGGGTGGCGCGCTGCCCGGCAGCGGCGCGATGGCGATGTTCGGCGCGATGCGCTACACGAACGCGGTGTTCGCCGAGGACGAGGCGGGTCTGCCCGCCGGCTGGGAGCCCTTCGCCACCCAGCGCCACGGCTTCGCGCCCGGCAGCAACGCGGTCACCCTCGTGTTCGCCAACGGGGTCACCAACATCAAGCGACGCAGCGCGATCAAGGAGACTGCCGAGCGCGACATCCTGCAGGGCATGCACCGCATCGCCGACGTGCTGCGCGGTGCACAGCTCGGCGTGCTGCCCGGCTGGCGCGAGGGCACGCCCGGCGTGCTGGTGATTCCCGCGGTGATCGCCGGCGTGATGGCAGGCCTGGGCTGGACGCAGGACTCGATCCGGTGTTTCCTGTGGGAGCACTCGCGGGTGCCGATGGCGCAGCTCGAACGCTCGGGCGCGCTCGAGTGGATCCAGATCCAGGCCGCCGAGAGTGCGGCGACCGATCCGTGGCCGATCGCCGCGCGTGCGGAGAACTTCGCGCTGGTGGTGGCTGGCGGCGGGCATCCGACCAACGCGTACTGGCTGCCGGCGTGCTGTCCGCGGGTGATCGGGCGCGAGGTGAAGCTGCCGGAGGCATTCGCCGCGCTGCTCGCCGAAGCCGATCGCGATCTGGGCTGCGGTGATGCGGCCTGCCTGATCTGAACGGGCGTCGCGCCGCGACGCCGGGGCGACGGGCGCGCGGCAGGCGG
>CANGUQ010000110.1 GCA_947456915.1 Betaproteobacteria bacterium | reverse complement strand
TTTCGAGCTGCGGACGCGGCCGGGGTCGAGGTCGGCTGGGCGGGGGGCGGCGAGGCGGTCATCGGGCGGAGGCACTGCGCGCGGCGCGAGATCGGGATGCCGGCGGCGCGCTCGCCGGTGTATCGTCGGGCGCCAGCGCCGCGAACCGATGGCGCCGGGGTCCGGCGCGCCGCACGGATTCATCAACGGAGACGTTCCCGATGAGCATAGCTGAAACGACTCGCCGCCGCCCCGGCGGCTCGCCGCCGGTGGCGGCTTTCCAGATCAACGGCGTGGATGGCGTGCGCGCGATGCTTGCCACCTCCCCGGCGCGGCGACTGGGCATCACCCTGATCAGTGCCACTCGCAAGCGCGTGGTCGCCGAGCTCGTGGTGAAGCCCGCGCACATGAACCGCGGCCGGCGCGTGAACGGCGGGGTGCTGATGGCCTACGGCGATTTCCTCGGTGCCGCCGGCACCGTGATGAATCTCGCCCAGGGCTGGCGCACGACGACGATCGAGTCGAAGACCAACTTCTTCGCCGCCGGCGAGGGCCCGGTGCTGAAGGCGGTGGCCACGCCGCTGCACGTCGGTCGCTCGACCAACGTGTGGCAGACCCGCATCACCAACCCCGACGGGCGGCTGGTTGCGCTGGTGACGCAGACGCAGATCGTGCTGCCACCCGTCGCGGCGCAGCCGAAGCGTTGACGCGATGGAGCCAGCGCCGATGATCGAAAGCGTGCGGGGCGCGTGCGCCGCGACGCGCGCGGCAGCAGCGTGTGGCGCCGTGCTGTTTGCCGCGGTGACGTGCATCGCCGCGAGTGCCGGCGAGGCACGCGCTGCGGAGCGCGCCGGGGGCTTTCCCGCCAAGCCCCTGCGGGTGATCGTGCCGTTTCCGCCGGGTGGCGGCACCGACTTCGTGATGCGGGCGATCGCGCCGCAGCTCTCGGAGCACTTCGGCCAGCAGGTGCTCATCGACAATCGCGCTGGCGCGCAGGGCGTGATCGGCACCCAGCTCGGCGCGAAGGCCAGCAACGACGGCTACACGCTCACCATCGTCGATGCGGCCACGGTGATCTCGCCGGCCCTGATCAACCCGCCACCGTTCGACGTGCTGCGCGACTTCGCGCCGGTTGCGCTGCTGGTCGAGCAGCCGTATCTGATCACCGTGCATCCGTCGGTGCCGGCGACCACGATCGGGGAGTTCGTCAAGCTCGTGCAGGCGAACCCCGACAGGTACAACTTCGGATCGGGCTCGGCGATCGCCCACGTGTCGCAGGCGCTCTTCTACGCGACCGCGAAGCTGCGCATGACGCACGTGCCCTACCGCGGATCGGGACCGCTGATGGCGGCGCTGATCGGCAACGAGGTGCAGACGAGCTTTACCGGTCCCGGCGCGGCACTGCCCCAGGTGCGCGCAGGCAAGCTGCGTGCGCTGGCGGTGACTTCCGGCCGGCGCTTCGCGCAGACCCCCGACGTGCCCACGCTCGACGAGTCCGGTTTCAGGGGTTTCGAGATCCGCGGCTGGTTCGGCATGCTGGCGCCAGCGGGAACCCCGAGACCGATCGTCGAGAGGCTCAATGCCGCGATCAATCGCGTACTGTCGGGCGGCCAGGCGGCGAGCCTGCTGCGCGAGCGGGGGTACGATCTGAATCCGTCCTCGCCCGAGGCGTTCGGCAGGTTCCTCGGTACCGAGGTCGTGCGCTGGTCGAAGGCGGTGAAGGATTACGGGGTCAAGGCGATCGAGTGAGCGGTACCGTTGCGCGAGGCGGGCGCAGCCGCGCTGCAGGCGCCGGAAGGACAATGGTCTGGAACGAGGAGACGACGTGGGCAAGCTGCAGGTGAGCATGGGATGTTGCGACTACGACCGTACGCGGGCGCTGTTCGACGGGCGGGTACAGATCGAAGGGTGCGAAGTCGCGGCGGTGAACATCGAGCCCGAGGAGGCGTTTCACCGCGCCTTCGGCTACCAGGAGTTCGACATCTCGGAGATCTCCCTGTCCAGTCACACGATGATGACTTCGCGCGCCAGCAACGCGTACGTCGGGGTGCCGGCGTTCGTGTCGCGGCTGTTCCGCCACTCCGGCATCTACATCCGCACCGACCGCGGCATCGACAAGCCGCAGGACCTCGCGGGCAAGACGATCGGTCTGCCCGAATACCAGATCACCGCCAACGTGTGGATCCGCGGCATCCTGCAGGACGACTACGGCGTCAAGCCCGCGTCGATCCACTGGAGGCGCGGCGGTGTCGAGGAGCCGGGCCGCCTCGAGCGCGCGCCGATCAAGCTGCCGCCGGACATCGATCTGCAGCAGGTCGCCGACGGAAAGACGCTCTCGGGCATGCTGGAAGCGGGAGAACTGGACGGGGTGATCAGCGCGCGGGCGCCGTCCTGCTTCGAGCGCGGCGCAGCCAACGTCGCGCGGCTGTTTCCGGACTACCGGCGCACCGAGGAGGACTACTTTCGCCGCACGAAGATCTTCCCGACGATGCACATCATCGGTATCCGCCGCTCGCTCGCCGAGAAGCACCCGTGGCTGCCGGTCAGCGTGTTCAAGGCGTTCCTGCAGGCGCGGCTGATCTCGCTGTACGAACTGGGCCAGATCGGCCACCTGTTCGTGAGCCTGCCGTGGGCGGTGGCCGAGTTCCACGCGGCAAAGGCCCTGATGGGCGAGGACTACTGGAGTTACGGATTCGAGTCCAACCGTCACGTGCTCGAGACGCTGACCCGCTACCACTTCGATCAGGGACTGTCCGCCCGCAAGGTGGCGCCGGAAGAACTGTTCGCCGCATCGACGCTGGACATGACGAAGATCTGAGCGCCCGCCGCTCGCCGCCCGCCGATATCCCATCCCTTCGCGGCGCGCGTGCACGCGCCATCGCCCCCTGCCTGCGAGCTCCCGATGCAACTCGACCTGATCATCCGCAACGCCCGCCTGCCGGAGCCTCCCGCGCCGGCATCGCAGATCGCCCCGGTGCCCGGGCCGCTGACCGACATCGGTGTGCACGAGGGCCGCATCGTCGCGGTATCGCCGGGCCTCGCGGCCAGCGGACCCGAGGTGGACGCCCGTGGCGGTCTCGTCTCGCCAGGGCTGATCGAAAGCCACTTTCACCTGGACAAGGCGCTCATCGCCGATCGCGTTCCGCTGCAGCCCAACCGGATGATCCGCGATCACATGGAGCGCACGGCGTCGATCAAGCACACGTTCACACCCGAGGACATCGAGGCACGGGTGCGCAAGGTCCTCGAGCAGTGCGTACTGCACGGTGTCACCCACATGCGTACTCAGGTCGAGGTAGACCCGAACGTGGGTCTGCGCGGTTTCGACGTGGTGGAGAAACTGCGCCGCGAGTACGCGTGGGCGATCGATCTGCAGCCCTGCGTGTTCCTGCAGGAGGGCTGGACCGGGGTGGCCGGCGCAGACGAGAATCTGGTGGCTTGCCTCGAGCGTGGCGCCCCGGTGGTCGGCGGCGCGCCGCGCTACGACCGCGACGGCACCGGGCAGATCCGCCGTGTGTTCGAGCTTGCCGGGCGCTACGGCGTCGACGTCGACTTTCATCTCGATGGCGGCTACGAGGTCGATCAGCTCGACTACCCGCTGGTGTGCGAGATCACCGAGCGCATGGGGCTGCAGGGGCGCGTGGCGTTCGGCCACGGCTCGAAGATCGCGTGCATGCCGGTCGCGCAGCAGCTCGAGGCGGGGCGGCGGCTGGCGCAGGCTGGCGTGTCGCTCGCAGTGCTGCCCGCCACCGACGTGTTCAACGGCGGGCGCCACATGGAGCACAGCGTGCTGCGCGGCGTTACCGACGCCAATACGCTGATCGAGGCAGGAGCGAACTGCACGCTGTCGACCAACAACGTGCTCAACCCGTTCACACCCTACGGCGACTGCTCGCTCACGCGCATCGCCTGCGAATACGCGCACATCGTGCAGCGCAACGGACCCAGGGATCTCGGCCTGTGCTTCGAGATGATCACCACGCGTGCGGCGAAGCTGATGCGACTGGACGGCTACGGCCTCGCGCCGGGCTGTGCCGCCGATCTGGTGCTGTGGGGCGAGACGAACACGCACGACGTGATCGCCACGTGTGCGCTGCCGCTCGCCGCGTGGAAGCGGGGACGGCGGTTGTTCAGGCGCGAGCTGCCGGCGCTGGAGCGGCCGGGCGCCTGATCCGTGTGCCGGCTGCGGAGGTGTCGCACGCGCGCAGCCGGCAAAGCGCAACGCGGCGCCGGCCGCGCGTGCCGCCCCGCTGCGGCCGCGCTCAGCTCACCGGCACGAACAGCTCGTCGACCGAGGGCTTGCGCGCGATCAGGTCCTGCTGGTACATGAATTCGATCATCGTCGCGAACGTCGTGCGATTGGCCTCGACGCCGTAGGTCCACGGGTCGTCGCCGAACACGCGGTCGAGTTCGTCAAGCTCGTCGGGCAGCCACGGCAGCATGAAGCGCAGCGCGGAGTAGTTGCGCATGCGGGTGAGCGCGGCGCGCTTGCTCTGCTCGAATGCGTCATACAGGCTGCGTGCGATGAACGGATTGCGTTCCCACGTCTCGCGCTTGATGGCGATGATGTGCATGATCGGAAACACGCCGGTGCGCTGGTAGTACTCGCGCTCGACGGTGTGGAAGTCGGGAAACAGTCGGCGCACGTCCGGGTTGGTGCGGATCGACTCGGGCAGGTGGGTACCGATGATGCCGTCGATCTCGCCCGCCTCGAGCAGCTGCGACAGCGAACGGTCGCTGGTGTTCACCGTGATGTCCCAGCCGGGCGGATGGTAGGTGGGCACACCGTGCATGCCCGGGCTGTTCACCGAGCCCTCGACCCAGCGGATCGACTTCAGGTCGACGCCGTAGTCGTTCTGCAGGTGGCCGCGGATGTACACCGCTGCAGTCATCGTGTGGCGCATCACGCCGATACGCCGGCCCTCGAGGTCCTTCGGGCTGCGGATGCCCGACTTCGCGTTGATCGTGATCAGCCCGTGACGGAACATCTTCGACGGGAACACCGGCAGCGCCACGAACGGATTGTTGCCGGCGAGATGGCGCGTGACGAAGTCCGACGACGACATCTCGCAGGCGTCGAACGGCGCCTGCGCCATCGCGTGATCGAACAGCCGGCGCGGGAAATCCTCGATGCGGAAGGTGAGGTCGATGCCCTGCGGCTTGACTTCGCCGGTGTACAGCGCTTGCATCCGGTCGTACAGGGCGCAGGCGAGCGTGACCGGCACACCGCCGGTGGCCGAGGTGGTTACCGTCAGCGGTTGCACGGTTGCGACGGGTGCGGTGTTCAGCATGTGGGGCCTCTGTCGTGGTTCAACGGGGGGAATGGTCTGCCGCCGCGCTGCCGTGCGCCGTCCGCCGGGGAGCGTCCGGGCGATGCGTTCGGCCGCCGCGAGCGTGCCGGCGTGCGCCGGGCATTCAGGCCGCCTGCGCTTGGCGCGCCTGCTCGGCGAGCTGCCACAGCCGCGATGGCGACAGCGGGAGCGAGCGCACCGACACGCCGAGCGCCTGCGAGACCGCGTTGGCGATCACGCCGCCCACGGCGATGATCCCGCCTTCGCCGGCACCCTTCACCCCGAGCGGATTGTGCGGCGAGGGATGGTTCTCCAGCGCGATCGCGCGGATCTGCGGGTAGTCGCTGGCGGTGGGCAGCAGGTAGTCGGCGAGCGAGCCGGTCAGCAGCTGCCCCTGTTCGTCGTAGGCGAGATGCTCGAGGAACACCCCGCCCAGCCCCTGCACGACGGCTCCGACCGCCTGCCCGTGGAGCGTGTGCGGATTGACGATGCGTCCGACATCCTCCACGGCGAGATAATCGAGCAGACTGACCGCGCCCGTGCGAGCGTCCACCGTCACGTGCGCGGCATGTGCGCCGTAGCTGTAGGTGCGCTGGGAACTGGCGAAGCTGCCCTCGGCCCACAGCCCGCCGTGCGCGCTGCGCGACCG
This sequence comes from Betaproteobacteria bacterium, assembly GCA_947456915.1. Taxonomy (GTDB): domain Bacteria; phylum Pseudomonadota; class Gammaproteobacteria; order Burkholderiales; family CAIKXV01; genus CAIKXV01. Next base: position 4,151 of record CANGUQ010000110.1, on the reverse strand, counting down.
TGCGAGTTCGGCGAGCGAGATCCTGCGTCCGGAAGGCGCGACCAGCTGCTCGCCGTTCCACCGGATCGCCTCGCGCTCGCAGTCGAGCGCAGCGGCAGCGGCGCCCAGGATGCGCTCCTGCAGCATGCGTGCGACGGTGACGATCGCCGAGCCGCCCATCACGGTGCTGCGCGAGCTGTAGGCGCCGAACCCTTCGCGCAGCAGCGTGGTCGAGCCGTGGAACACGCCGCGGATCGCGCGCATCGGGCAGTCGAGCGCATCGGCAGCGATCTGGGTCAGGACGGTCTGCAGGCCCTGACCGTTGGCCGAGGAGCCGGTGTACACGGCGTAGCGGCCGTCTTCCTCGAGCACGATGCGTGCGCCTTCGCGCGGGCCGGAACCGCCGCCCTCGATGTAGCAGCCGATCGCGATGCCGTGATGGCGGCCATCGATCAGGCGGCCGTTGAGCGCCGCCTTTCGTGCCCAGTCGAATTCGCGCAGGCACAGCTCGAAGGTCTCGTGGTAGTCGCCGCTGTCGGTGCTGCTGCCGCTGTCATAGGGCTGCAGCCGCGGCAGCTCCCACGGCATTTCGTCGCGACCGAGCAGATTGCGGCGCCGGAACTCGACGCGGTCGATGCCCAGGTCGGCGGCAGCCAGATCGAGCAGCCGCTCGCGGAAGAAGTCGGTCTCGCAGCGGCCGGGGCCGCGGTAGGTGCCCGCCGGGGTCTTGTTGGTGAGCATCACCGACAGCTGCATGTCGACGTGCGCGATGCGGTACGGGCCGGTGGCGATCTGCACGATGTTGCGCGACTGGGCGATGCCGTTGGTGCGCATGTAGGCGCCGACGTCGGTGGCCACGCGGCCGCGCAGCCCGAGGATGCGTCCGTCGCGCGTGCAGGCGATCTCGATCTCGCCTTCGGCATCGCGCGCGTGATTGCTCGCGGTCAGGTGCTCGCGACGGTCCTCGATCCACTTCACCGGTCGCTGGCAGTGCATGGCTGCAAACGGAATCAGGAAGTCCTCGGGGTAGAACTCCCCGCGCGAGCCGAACGACCCGCCGGTGTCGCCCTCGATCATGCGCACCGACTCGAGCGGCACTTCGAGCAGCCCGGCGAGGATGCGCCGGTTGGCGAACGGCACCTTCGATGCACCCCAGATGGTGAGCGTGCCGTCCTGCGCGTCGTGCTCGGCGAGCACGCCGCGCGTCTCCATCGGCGAGGCGGCGTGACGCTGCACGCTGAAGCGCTCGCGGCGCACATAGGCGGCCTGGGCGAAGGCCGCTGCTGCATCGCCGCGCTCGGCCCACACGCGCAGCGCCCGGTTCGTCGGCGCGGCATCGAACAGCGCCGGGGCCCCGGTCGCACCATCGCCGGCCGCGGTCGCGGCGGCGTCGACGCCGCCGGCGATCACCGGCGGCAGCGTCTCGACGTCGATCTCGATCGCCTCCAGCGCGTCCTCGGCCAGCGCCAGCGTCTGCGCGATCACCACTGCCAGCGGTTCGCCGACGTAGCGTATGCGCGCGTCGGCGATTACCGGCTGCTCGAAGGCGGCGAGTTCGGGAAGGGCATCCAGCCGCATCGGAATCAGCGGCACCTGCCCGCCGCGCTGCGCGCGGACTTCCGCGGCGGTGATCACCGCCTGCACCCCGGGCAGTGCGCGCGCGGCGCTCGCATCGATGCCGCGCAGGCGGCCGTGCGGATAAGGGCTGCGCAGGATCGCCGCGTGCAGCATCCGCGGCCGGCGCAGGTCGTCGACGTAGGCGCCCTCGCCGCGCAGCAGGCGCTCATCCTCCAGCCGCTCCACCGGCTGGCCGATCGCGCCGGCACGCGCGGCCGCGCGCAGGCCGGGGGGCAGGGGCTCGTTCATGGATCGCGACTATAGCGCGTCGTCGCCGGCTCAGAGGCTGAGCGCGCGCTGATAGCCGGTGAGTTCGAGATAGCCCGCACCGACCGGGGCCGCTGACGGCCCACCCGCCTCGGCGCGATGCACCCGTACCGCGCCTTCCCAGTAGACGATGCCGGTGCTTGCGCGCGCGTCGAGTTCCTGGTCGTCGAACAGCGGCAGCAGGTCGAACGCGAGCGGCGTGTGGTTGCCGGCCCCGGTCGCGCTGCGTCGCTCCTCGCTGGTGTTCACCGTGACGCGCATCGCCACCGGGTAGCGCGCGCCGGTGCGCGCCGAGCGCCACTGTCGCAGCGGGGTGAAGATCACGGCACGCGGGCCGAAGCTCACCGCCGTCGCGCCCGCCGGCCGGAACGTCCCGCCAGCCCAGATCGCACTGCCGTCGCGGTCGCGGATGCGAAACAGCATGAGTGCGCTGCCGTCATCGAGATTGAGCCCTGCCCAGTCCCAGCCGACCGCTCCTGCAGCCAGGATCTCGCTCGACCACTCGTGATCGAACCACGCGCGCCCGCGTACTGCCAGCTGGCGCGCTTCGTGCACCACGTGGCCGCTCACCACGAGCTGCGGCTGAGTGTAGTAGTGGCTTGCCTGGCGCGGCGCCGGCCCCTTCTGGCTGAAGCCCGCTTCGCCGTTCAGCAGCAGCGGCTGCGTTGCCGCGAGCTGCAGATCGAAGCCGAGCGAGCTGCCGGGAAAGCGCACTTCGTAGCGGCTCGCATCGACGGGACCGCTGCGCCGCAGTCGCCAGTCGTCGATCCACACGTCGGTGTCGCCCTCGCGCGCGCCGGCGAGGCCGAAGCCCTCGCGGGCGCTGCGTTCGGCGTGCGCGAGCGTGGCGCGCGCCGGGTCCGACAGCGCGATGTGCGCGAGCACCAGCTGCCTTGCCGCGAACCGGCTCGGGTTGCGTGGATCGATGCGCGGGCGCGAGCGGAAGAAGGTGATCTGGAAGCCCAGCGGCAGGGTTGCCGGCGCGCCCGCCGCGCGAGCGTCGAGCCAGCCGGTGATGTACCACCACTCGGTGCGCAACGCCGGGTGCGCCCCGAAGTCGCGCGGAAACGCGAGCGGCACGCCGCGCTCGACCGTGGCGAAGCGCGGCTGATCCGGCGCCAGGTCCCGCGTCGGCTCCGACGCCCGGGCAGGCGGCACCGCCGCCGCCAGCGCCGCGAGCCGCGCGAGCAGGTGTCGGCGCTTCATCGGCCGACGCCCGTTGCTCGCACTGCGCGGACGTTGCGCACACGCATCACCAGTCGTCCTTCACGGCGCGCACCGCGCCGGGCGCAAGCGCGCCACGCGCGCTCGCCAGCGCAGTGAGCGAGGCGGCGAGCACCAGTGCCAGCGCGAGCGCGAGCAGCAGCGCGACCGGTGGCGCGAGCGGCATCGTCCAGTTGAACGACTGCGGGTTGACCACGTGCACGAGGATCGCACTGATCGCGAGGCCGAGCGCACCGCCGATCCCCGCGCCCAGCAGGGCGAACAGCGCTCCCTCGGCGGCGAGCTGTCCGGCGATCTGGCGGCGGGTCATGCCGAGGAAGCGCTGCACGCCGAACTCGCGGCGGCGCGCGAGCGCCTCGGCGCTGAACGTGCTTGCCACACCGAACAGGCCGATGATCACTGCCACCGCCTCCAGCAGGTAGGTGATGGTGAAGCTGCGATCGAAGATGCGCAGGCTGTAAGCCCGGATCGCGCCCGGCTCGGCGACTTCGAAACGCTCGAACGCCGGCAGCGTGCGCGCGAGGTGCGCGGTGACCTCGGCGGCACGCGTTCCGGGCGCGAACCACAGCGCGGCGTCGGTCGTGCGCACCTGCGGCACGAAGCGCCGGTAGTCGTCCAGATCGATCACCACGGCCCCGTGCTGGCGGCCGTAGTCGCGCCACAGGGCGACCACGAAGCACTCGACCTCGCGCGCACCCAGCGCGAGGCGCACCCGCGCGCCTGGGGCAAGCCCGTGGATGCGGCCGGCCGGCTCGGACAGGTAGATCGGCACCGTCCCCGCCGGGGCGGTCACCTGCGCGCCGATCAGCGGCAGCCGCGCCGCCGGCTGCGAGCGATCGATCGGGCGCGCGATCAGCGTGAGCGCCGGGCGCTGCGGGTCGAGGGTGACCGAACTCATCGCCAGCGGTTCGACGCGGGTGACGCCGGGAGCCGCGCGCAGCACGGCCAGATCCTGCGGCGACAGCGACGCGGTGTCGCCGCGCGCGGCGCTGCGCAGATAGAGATCCGCCGGCAGCACCTCGATCAGCCACTGGTCGACGGCGGTGCGAAAACTCGCCACCATC
>CANGUQ010000109.1 GCA_947456915.1 Betaproteobacteria bacterium | reverse complement strand
TGCCGGGGCGGCGGGTGTAACATCCGCGCGCCCCGCGTCTCGCGCCATCAGTCGCTCTTGCCTCCGCCACCGTGTCCGAACGTTCGCTGCCCATCGCCCTGCCTGACGCTACCGCCCGCGGTGGTTTCCTCACGCTGCTGTTCAAGGAGACGCTGCGTTTCTGGAAGGTGAGCATGCAGACGGTGATGGCGCCGGTGGTGACCACGCTGCTCTACCTGATGATCTTCGCGCACGTGCTCTCCGGCCACGTCGATGTGTTTCCGGGCGTGGCCTACGGCGCGTTTCTGCTGCCCGGACTGGCGATGATGACGGTGCTGCAGAACGCGTTCGCGAACTCGTCCTCGTCGATGATCCAGTCGAAGATGACCGGCAACCTGGTCTTCATGCTGCTGCCGCCGCTGTCGCCGGCGGAGATCGTCGGTGCCTACGTGCTGGCCGCGGTGCTGCGCGGCACGCTGTGCGGTGCCGCGGTGCTGCTGGTCGGTTCCTGGTTCGCGCCGCTCGCGCTGGCCCATCCGCTGGCGATTCTCGCCTTCGCCGCCGGCAGCGCGGCGGTGCTGGGTGCGCTCGGCCTGATCGCCGGGGTCTACTGCGACAAGGTCGACCAGCTCGCGGTGTTCCAGCACTTCGTCGTGGTACCGCTCACGTTTCTCGCCGGGGTGTTCTACTCCGTGCACTCGCTGCCGGCGTTCTGGCAGGCCGTCTCGCATCTGAACCCGGTGTTCTACATGGTCGACGGATTCCGCTGGGGCTTCTTCGGCGCTTCCGACGTCTCTCCGTGGCTGTCGTTCGCCGTGGTTGCCGCCTGTGTCGTGGCGGTGGGAGCCTGGGCGCTGCTGCTGCTCAGGAGCGGCTACAAGCTTCGGCACTGACCACCGCAACGGACGGACCATGGACAAGCTGGTGATCGAAGGCGGCGTGCGGCTCGCCGGAGAGGTGGACATCTCGGGCGCGAAGAACGCCGCGCTGCCTGTGCTGTGCGCGGCGATCCTGTCGGCCGAGCCGCTGGAACTCGCCAACGTGCCGCGGCTGCGCGACGTGGCTACCACCGAGAAGCTGCTCGGCCAGATGGGAGCGAGCGTCGCCGACCGCGGCGACGGCAGCGTCGTGATCGACTGCGCGCAGCTTGCCCGGCTCGAGGCGCCCTACGAACTGGTGCGCACGATGCGCGCCTCGATCCTGGTGCTCGGTCCGATGCTCGCGCGCCACGGCCGTGCGCGGGTGTCGCTCCCCGGCGGCTGTGCGATCGGGCAGCGCCCGGTCGACCTGCACATCAAGGGTCTGCAGGCGCTGGGCGCGGAGATCTCGATCGAGCACGGCTACATCGAGGCGCGCGCGCCGCGCCTGCGCGGAGCCCGCATCTTCATGGACATCGTGTCGGTCACCGGCACCGAGAACCTGATGATGGCCGCGGTGCTCGCGCAGGGCAGAACGGTGATCGAGAATGCAGCGCGCGAGCCCGAGGTCGCGGAACTCGCCCACTGTCTGAACGCGATGGGCGCGCGCGTGAGCGGCGCCGGCGAGAGCGAGATCGTGATCGATGGCGTCGACCGGCTGCACCGGGCGCAGTGGCGGATCATGCCCGACCGCATCGAGGCGGGAACCTTCCTCGCCGCGGCGGCGGCCACCCGCGGCGAGGTGCTGGTGCGCGGGGCCAATCCGGCGCACCTGTCGGCCGTGCTGGACAAGCTGCGCGAGGCCGGCGCGCGCATCGACACCGGCGCCGACTCGATTCACCTGCTGATGCCCGAGCGCGCGCGCGCGGTGAGCGTGCGCACCGCGCCCTACCCCGGCTTCGCCACCGACATGCAGGCGCAGCTGATGGCGCTCGACTGCGTTGCCGAGGGCACGGCGACGATCGTGGAGACCATCTTCGAGAACCGGTTCATGCACGCGCTGGAGATGAAGCGCATGGGCGCGCAGATCGAGATCGACGGCAACACCGCGATCGTGCAGGGCGTGCCCGCGCTCGACGGCGCCGCGGTGATGGCTACCGACCTGCGCGCCTCGGCGAGCCTGATCATCGCCGCCCTGGCCGCGCGTGGAGAGACGGTGATCGACCGCATCTACCACCTGGACCGGGGGTACGAGGCGATCGAACGCAAGCTGTCGGGGCTGGGCGCGCGGATCAGGCGCGCTGCCTGAGGGGCGGCGCCCGGCCTCGGGTTAGAATCATCGGCTTTGCTCTGCTCGACGCCGGTTTCCCGCCCGCTGCGGGCGCGGCGGCCCGCGCAGCGCCGCTGCCCGGTGCCGTACACGAACGTCAGGACACTCCGGTCCATGCCGCCGATCATCACCATCGCCCTGTCCAAGGGACGGATCTACGACGACACGCTGCCGCTGCTGGCCCAGGCCGGGCTCGCGCCCGCGCTCGACCCCGAGCGCTCGCGCAAGCTGATCGTGCCGACCAACCGCGAGGACGTGCGCGTGGTCATCGTGCGCGCCACCGACGTGCCCACCTACGTCCAGTTCGGCGGCGCCGATCTGGGGGTGGCGGGCAAGGACGTGCTCGACGAGCACGGCGGCGACGGCCTGTATCAGCCGGTTGATCTGGACATCGCGCGCTGCCGCATGGTGGTGGCGGCGCGGGCCGATTTCGACTACGCGCAGGCGGTCGCCGAGCGTCGGCGCCTGCGCGCGGCGACCAAGTTCGAGCGCATTGCGCGCGAGCACTTCGCGCGCAAGGGCCTGCACGTCGACATGATCAAGCTCTACGGGTCGATGGAGCTCGCCCCGCTCACCGGTCTCGCCGACGTGATCGTCGATCTGGTGGACACCGGCAACACGCTCAAGGCGAACAATCTGGTGGCGGTCGAGGAGATCTCGCAGGTGAGCGCGCGGCTGATCGTCAATCCGGCGGCGCTGCGGCTCAAGCGCGAGACGCTGCGACCGCTCATCGACCAGCTCGCGCTCGCAGCGCAGCGCGCCCGCGAGGCGCGGCTCGCTGCCGCGGCGTTGCCTGCCGGAGGCGATCGTGGCTGAGGCCGGCCGCGTGCGCACGCCCAGGCTGCGGCTGATGGACAGCCGCAGCCGCGGCTTCGACCGGGCGCTCGCGCGACTCACCGCATTCGATGCATCGCTCGATGCCACCGTCGAGGCGGCCGCGGCGAAGATCGTCGACGAGGTGCGCCGCGGCGGCGACGCTGCGCTGCTCGCGTACACGCGCCGGTTCGACCGTCTGCCGGTACGCCGCGCGAGTGCGCTCGAAATCGACCGGACGACCCTCGCCGCGGCGTGGCGCGGGCTCGGCGCGATCGAGCGCCGGGCGCTGCAGAGCGCGCACTCGCGCATCCGCGACTACCACGAGCGGCAGCTTGCACAATCGTGGTCGTTTCGCGATGAGCACGGCTCGCGCCTCGGGCAGCTGGTGCGGCCGATCGACCGCGCCGGGCTGTACGTGCCCGGCGGCAAGGCGGCGTACCCGTCGTCGCTGCTGATGAACGCGGTGCCGGCGCGGGTGGCGGGCGTGCGCGAACTGGTCATGGCGGTACCCACGCCCGGCGGCGAGCGCAACGCGCTGGTACTGGCCGCGGCAAAGCTCGCCGGCGTGGACCGCGTGTTCACCATCGGCGGCGCGCAGGCGATCGCCGCGCTCGCCTATGGCACGCAGACGGTACCGGCGGTGGACAAGATCACCGGCCCGGGCAACGCGTGGGTGGCAGCCGCGAAGCGGCGGGTATTCGGTACCGTGGGCATCGACATGATCGCCGGACCGTCGGAGATCCTGGTGATCGCCGACGATTCGGCCGACCCGGACTGGGTGGCGATGGACCTGTTCTCGCAGGCCGAACACGACGAACTCGCGCAGTCGATCCTGCTCAGCCCGAGCGCGCGGCTGATCGACTCGGTGCGCGCGTCGATCGCGCGGCTGCTGCCGGGCATGGCGCGGCGCGAGGTGATCGCCCGGTCGCTCGCCGGGCGTGGCGCGCTCATTCGCGTGCGCAGCCTCGCCGAGGCGTGCGCGATCGCCGATCGCATCGCTCCCGAGCACCTCGAACTCGCCGTGCGCGACCCCCAGGCCCTCGTCGCGCGGATCCGTCACGCGGGGGCGATCTTCTGCGGCCACTACACGTCGGAGACGCTGGGCGATTACTGCGCCGGATCGAATCACGTGCTGCCCACGGCGCGCACCGCGCGCTTTTCCTCGCCGCTGGGTGTCTACGACTTCCAGAAGCGCACCAGCCTGATCGAGGTGAGCCGGGCCGGCGCGCAGGCGCTCGGCGAGGTGGCGAGCGTGCTCGCCCGCGCCGAGGGGCTGGAGGCGCACGCGCGCGCCGCCGAACTGCGCCTGCGCCCGGTGCGCACGAGGTCACGCACATGAGCGCCGCGCGCCCGGGATGGCCGGCCACGCCGCAGTCGCTGCTGCGCGAGGACGTACTCGCGCTCGCCCCGTATCACGTGGCCGACGCCACGGGGCTGGTCAAGCTCGACGCGATGGAGAACCCGTATCCGCTGCCGGGCGACCTCGCTGCGGAGATCGGCGCACTCGCCGCCGGCGCGGCGATCAATCGCTATCCGGCGCCCGATGCGCGCGCCCTGAAGGCGGCGATCCGCGCCGCGCTGGCGGTGCCGGCGAACTGCGACATCCTGCTCGGCAACGGGTCGGACGAGATCATCCAGCTGCTCGCGCTGGCGGTGGCGCGGCCTGGCGCCGCGATCGCCTCGATCGATCCGACGTTCGTGATGTTTCGCATGATCGCCACCTTCACCGGGCTGCGCTACGTGTCCTGCCCGCTGCGCGCGGACTTCACGCTCGACGTGGAGGCGGTGGAGGCGATGCTCGAGCGCGAGCGCCCCGCGCTGATGTTCCTCGCCACGCCCAACAATCCCACCGGCAATGCGTTCGCCCGTGCCGACGTCGAGCGCATCGCGCGTGCCGCCCCGGGGCTGCTGGTGATCGACGAGGCGTACTACGCATTCGGGGACGCGAGCTTCCTCGACCTGGCGGCTGCGCTGCCCAACGTGCTGGTGATGCGCACCTTCTCCAAGCTCGGCATGGCGGGTCTGCGGCTGGGGTTCCTCGTGGGCGCGGCGCAGTGGCTCGGGCAGATCGACAAGCTGCGCCTGCCGTACAACATCAACGTGCTCACCCAGCTCGCCGCGACCCGGCTGCTGGAGCGCTACGCCGACCTCGCCGCCCAGGCGAGCACGCTGCGCGGCGAGCGCGAACGTCTCGCCGCCGCGTTGCGCGCGCTACCCGAAGTCGAGGTATTCGACTCGGAGGCGAACTTCCTGCTGCTGCGCGTCGCCCGTCCCGCCGAGCTGTTCGACGGGCTGCGCCAGCGTGGCGTGCTGATCAAGAACGTCTCCGGCGCGCATCGGCTGCTCGCCGGCTGCCTGCGCGCGACGGTAGGTACACCGGGCGAGAACGTGCGCCTGCTCGCGGCACTGCAGGCGGCGCTGGCCGCCTGAGTCGCGCGCGCCGTGGCGAGCCGCTGCGTCGGCGAGCACGGCGGTGCGCCAGACACGAATTGCGATAACCTCAACCGATGCGCAACGCCACCGTAAGCCGCAAGACCCGCGAAACCGCGATCGAGGTCACGCTCGATCTGGACGGCAGCGGCCGCTATTCGATCGACACCGGCGTGCCGTTTCTCGATCACATGCTCGAGCAGGTCGCCCGTCACGGTCTGTTCGACCTCGAACTGAAGGCCGTGGGCGACCTGCACATCGACGCCCACCACACGGTCGAGGACGTGGGCATCACGCTCGGGCAGGCCTTCGCCCAGGCTGTCGGTGACAAGCGCGGGCTGCGCCGTTACGGCCACGCCTACGTGCCGCTCGACGAGGCGCTGTCGCGGGTGGTGATCGATCTGTCCGGGCGGCCGGGGCTGGAGATGCAGGTGGAGTTCACCCGCGCCCGCATCGGCGAGTTCGATGCCGATCTGGTCTACGAATTCTTCCAGGGGTTCGTCAACCATGCGCAGGCCACGGTGCACGTGGACAACCTGAAGGGGCGCAATGCCCACCACCAGGCCGAGACGATCTTCAAGGCGTTCGGCCGGGCGCTGCGCATCGCCGCGGAGATCGATCCGCGCGCGCACGGCAGCGTGCCCTCGACCAAGGGCACGCTCTGAAGCGGCGCCGGCAGCCGCACTCTCCACGATCGGCCGCAGCGGCGGCAGCAGGCGCAACACGGGCATCCGATGAGCATCGCGGTAGTCGACTACGGAATGGGCAATCTGCGCTCGGTGGCGAAGGCGCTGGAGCACGTCGCCCCCGGTCAGTCGATCGTCGTGACCGATGATCCGCGCACGATCGAGCGCGCGCAGCGCGTGGTGTTCCCCGGGCAGGGGGCGATGCCCGACTGCATGCGCGAGATGCAGTCGCGCGGGCTGCGCGAGGTGCTGCTGGAGGCGGCGGCAACCAAGCCGTTCCTCGGCATCTGCATCGGCCTGCAGATGCTGTTCGAGCGCTCCGAGGAAGGCGACACGCCCGGGCTCGCCGTGCTGCCCGGCACGGTGATCCGCTTTCCCGAGGCGGCGATGGTCGACGGCAGCGGGGCGCGGCTCAAGGTGCCGCACATGGGCTGGAACGAAGTGCAGCAGTGCGAGGCGCATCCGCTGTGGAACGGGATCGCCGACGGCACGCGCTTCTACTTCGTGCACAGCTACTTTCCGCAGCCGGCGCAGCCGTCGCTGGTCGTCGGCTGCAGCCACTACCCGTTCGCCTTCTGCTGCGCGGTTGCCCGCGGCAACCTGTTTGCCGTACAGTTTCACCCGGAAAAGAGCCACCGGGCAGGCCTGCAGCTGCTTGCGAACTTCGTCAGCTGGGATGGACGATCCGGCGCGGGAGTGAACCCCGGGGCGGACCAGCGTGCTGCGGTGTCCGGCGAGGCGATGCGATGCTCCTGATTCCGGCAATCGATCTGAAGGAGGGTGGCTGCGTGCGGCTGCGCCAGGGCGACATGGCCGGCGCCACTGTCTACTCCGACCGCCCCGGCGAGATGGCGAAGCGCTGGCTCGCGCAGGGCGCACGGCGCCTGCACGTCGTCGATCTGGACGGGGCCTTCGCCGGCAAGCCCAGGAACGAGACGGCGATCAGGCAGATCGTCAGGGAGATCGGCGACGCGATCCCGATCCAGCTCGGTGGCGGCATCCGCGATCTGGACACGATCGAGCGCTGTCTGGACGACGGCGTGTCGTGGGTGATCATCGGTACCGCGGCGGTGAAGACGCCGGGGTTCCTGCACGACGCCTGCGGCGCCTTTCCCGGGCACATCATCGTCGGGCTCGACGCGAAGGACGGCAAGGTCGCCGTCGACGGCTGGTCGAAGATGACCGGCCACGAGGTCGGCGACCTGGCGAAGAAGTTCGAGGACTACGGCGTGGAAGCGGTGATCTACACCGACATCGGCCGCGACGGGATGCTGAGCGGCATCAACGTCGAGGCGACGGTGCGGCTCGCCCGACAGCTGACGATCCCGGTGATCGCCAGCGGCGGGCTGTCGGCACTCGACGACGTGCGCGCGCTGTGTGCGGTGGAGGCCGAGGGCATTCCGGCGGCGATCACCGGGCGTGCGATCTACGAAGGTTCGATCGACTTCCGCGAAGCGCAGGCGCTCGCCGATTCACTGTCGAACACCGGCGCCTGAGACTGCCGCGCCGATGCTCGCCAAGCGGGTGATTCCCTGTCTGGACGTGGCCGGCGGCCGCGTGGTCAAGGGCGTGAACTTCGTCGACCTGCGCGATGCCGGAGACCCGGTCGAGGTGTCGCGCCGCTACGACGAGCAGGGTGCCGACGAACTCACGTTTCTCGACATCACGGCCAGCAGCGACGGGCGCGCGACGCTGCTGGCGATGGTCGAGGCCGTGGCAGCACAGGTGTTCATTCCGCTCACCGTCGGCGGCGGCGTGCGTTCGGTGGCCGATGTGCGCGCGCTGCTCAACGCCGGCGCGGACAAGGTCAGCATCAACACGGCCGCGGTGCAGACCCCGGAACTCGTGCGCGAGGCTGCCGGACGCTACGGCTCGCAGTGCATCGTGGTGGCGATCGACGTCAAGCGCGTGGCGGGTGCAGCGCCGGGCGGCGGCGAGTCGCCGCGCTGGGAGGTGTACACCCACGGCGGGCGGCGTGCCACCGGTCTGGACGCGCTCGAATGGGGGCGGCGCATGCAGGACTACGGCGCCGGCGAGATCCTGCTCACCAGCATGGACCGCGACGGCACGCGCGCAGGTTTCGATCTGGAGCTGACCCGTGCCTTCTCCGACGCACTGTCGATTCCGGTGATCGCCAGCGGCGGCGTCGGCTCGGTCGAACACATGGTGGAGGGCATCACCGAGGGTCGCGCCGATGCGGTGCTCGCGGCGAGCATCTTCCACTACGGCGAACACACGGTGGGCGAGGTCAAGCAGGCGCTGGCAGCGCGCGGTGTCGAAGTGCGGCTGCAGCCATGACCGGCCCGGCGGCGTGGCTCGACGAGGTCGCCTTCGATGCGGCAGGACTGGTGCCGGCGATCGCCCAGGACGCGGTCAGCGGGCGTCTGCTGATGGTGGCATGGATGAACCGGCAGGCACTCGCGCTGACCCGCGAGACCGGTTTCGCGCACTACTGGTCGCGCTCGCGCGCGCGCCTGTGGAAGAAGGGCGAGGAGTCGGGGCACCTGCAGCGGGTGCACGAGATCCGGCTCGATTGCGACGAGGATGTCATCCTGCTGGCGATCGCGCAGGACGGCGGCATCGCCTGCCACACCGGGCGCGAAAGCTGCTTCTTCCGGCGTCTCGAAGCCGGTCCCGGCGGCGACCGGTGGGTCGAGGTCGATCCTGTGCTCAAGCCGGCTGCCGAGATCTATGGCAGCCGCAGCTGAGTGCGCAGCCGCGACAGTGCACCGCGAGGAGACAGCAATGACCGAAGCAGGCATTCTCGACCGGCTGGCCGACACGATCGAGGCGCGGCGCAGTGCGGCGCCTGACAGTTCGTACGTGTCCAGTCTGCTGCACAAGGGGCAGGACGCGATCCTGAAGAAGGTCGCCGAAGAGGCGGCGGAGACGCTAATGGCCTCGAAGGACGGTGATAAACTGCACCTCGTCAAGGAGATGGCGGATCTGTGGTTCCACGCACTGGTGCTGCTCGCGCACCACGGGCTGCGGCCGGCCGACGTGCTCGCCGAACTGGCGCGGCGCGAAGGGGTCTCCGGGCACGACGAGAAGCGCTCGCGTGGCGCATGAACGGCGCCGGGCGATGCCCCGGCCGTAACGTCGGGCTGCGAGAATCCGGGCAGGCGGCGAGACGCGCTGCCGCGCGCGCGCCAGGCGGTGCGCTACACACGCCGACAAGGAGTTTCGACAATGGGTTCGTTCAGTATCTGGCACTGGTTGATCGTCCTGCTGGTCGTCGTGCTGGTGTTCGGCACCAAGAAGCTCGGCAATCTCGGCAAGGACGTGGGCAGCGCGATCAAGGGCTTCAAGGAAGGCATGAAGCCCGAAGACGACAAGGCGGGCGCCGCGACCGCCTCTGCCACGCAGCAGATCCACGGGCAGACGATCGAGGGCGAGGTCAAGAGCAAGACCGAGACCAAGGTCTGAGGCGCGCTCTGTTCCAGCCCGAGTCCGGCGGCGCCCGCGGCGACGCCGGCACGTGCGCGGCGATGCGGTCGGTTCGCACGACGGCAGCCCGGCAACTGCACGACTGCGGCAAGGCGCGGCCCGGCGTGCTTCGAACCCCGTCCTCCGCGCCGCGATGCGCGCGCACGGTGAACTGATCCGACGATGCTCGATCTCGGTTTCTCCGAAATGATGGTGATCGCGGTGGTCGCGCTGGTCGTGCTCGGTCCCGAGCGGCTGCCCAGGGTTGCGCGCACGCTCGGCGAGTGGGTCGGCAGGATGCAGCGCTACGTCAACGACGTGAAGGCCGACATCAATCGCGAGGTCGAGCTCGACGAGTTGCGCAAGTTCAGGCAGACGGTGGAAGACACCGCTGCCACGATGCAGTCGGGCTTCAGCCAGTTCGAAAGCAGTGCGCGATCCACCGGCGACGAGCTGTCGGCACTCGCGCGCGGTGACGCCGCGACCGCGCTGCCGGCGCCCGAGGTTGCGGCTGCGGACGCGCCCGGCACGATCGGCGCGAGTGCCGACCG
>CANGUQ010000108.1 GCA_947456915.1 Betaproteobacteria bacterium | reverse complement strand
GCGCCGAGCGTGAGTCGGCGCCATCGCGCGCCGCGCCATGCGCAGGCGGTGTGCCGGCCGCCTCGATCGCCTGCGCCAGCACCTCGGCGATGTGCCGCGTTTCCCGCCCCGCGAGCTGGGCAATCTGCTCCCGGCAACTGTAGCCGTTGCTGATCACTGTCGTGTCCTGCGCGCAGCCACGCAGCGCCGGCAGCAGCGACAGCTCGGCCGCCTTCACCGAAAGGTCGTAGTGCTGCGGGCTGAAGCCGAACGAGCCGGCCATGCCGCAGCAGCTCGATTCGATCATCGAGTGCGGCACGCCGATCGCGTCGAGCAGCCTGAAATCCGCCGCCATCCCGATCACCGCCTTCTGGTGGCAGTGGCCGTGCACGAGCGCGCGCGGTGCAGCGGCTGCAGGCACAGCCGCTCCACCGGTCGGCGTTCCGGGCGGTGACGGCGCCGCCTCGCTCGTCCGCGCTGCGCTCGCCGGGGTGTGCGCCCGCGACGTCGACACAGCAGTCGCAGGGGGCGTCGCGCGCTGCGCGTTGCTGTCGCCCTGCGGCGCGGGCCGCGCGCCTGCTGCCGGCAGCTGCACGCCCTCGGCCACCAGGAACTCGCTGAAGAACTTCACCTGCGCGGCGAGCTTGTTCGCCCGCGCGTCGTCGGGAAACAGCTTCAGCAGTTCATCGCGAAACACTGCGACGCACGCGGGCTCCAGGCCGACGATCGGCGTGCCCGCCTCGATGTCGGCGGCGAGCGCAACCATGATCTCCTGCAACTGCCGCTCGGCCTGATCGAGCAGTCCGAAGTCGTACAGCGCACGCCCGCAGCACAGGTGCGCGCGCGGCACGTCGACCTCGTAGCCGGCGTACTCCAGGACCTTCACCGCCGCCATCGCCGTCTGCGGATGGAAGTGGTTGTTGAAGGTGTCGGCCCACAGGATCACCCGCCTGCTCGCCGGGGGGGCTGCGCTGGGTGTGGCGGCAGCCCTCGATACGCCGCCGATGGCTGCACGGGCGGGAGCGTCCGCGGCCACGTTCATCGCGCCGCGGTCGCGAGCTGCAGCGGCGCTCGCCCGCGGATCACCGCCATTGCGCGCGCGCGCGAAGAACTGCTGCCGGAACGTGTGCCGGGCGAACCTCGGCACCTCGCGCTGCAGCGCGATGCCGGCGATCTGCTTGGCGAGCACGTTCAGCCCCGGGGTCTGCGTGAACCAGTTGACCAGCCCCGGCACGCGCGACGCAAGCTTCGCCCAGCGGTGGATGAGGCCCATCGTCCACGCCTGCACCGGCCGCCGGTTGCGCTGGTGATAGTGGTGGAGAAACTCCGCCTTGTAGCTCGCCATGTCGGTGTGCGTCGGGCAGTCGCTCCTGCAGCCCTTGCAGGCGAGACACAGGTCGAGCGCCTCCTTCACCGCCTCGGACTGCCAGCCGTCGCGGATCACCTCGCCGCGCAGCATCTCGCCGAACAGTCGCGCGCGCCCGCGCGTCGAGTACTTCTCTTCGCCGGTGATGCGATAGCTCGGGCACATGACGCCACCCGAAGCCGAGCGGCACTTGCCCATGCCCACGCAGTGCTCGACCGAGCGCGCGAAGCCCTCGCCCTCGGGGGTGACGAACTTCATCTTCGTGTCGAAGCGGATCGGCTGATACCCCGGCCCGTAGCGCAGGTTCTCGTCGATGCGGTAGGCGTCGATCAGCTTGCCCGGGTTCATCTTCCCGGCCGGATCCCAGATCGCCTTGAACTCGCGAAACGCCTGCATCAGCTCCGGGCCGTACATCACCGGCAGGAACTCCGCCTTCGCCTGCCCGTCGCCGTGCTCGCCGGAGAGCGAGCCGCCGTAGCGCACGACGAGGTGGGCCGCCTCCTCGGTGAACGCGCGCCAGAGTGCGATGCCCGCGGGCGTGCGCAGGTCGAAGGTGATGCGCGCGTGGATGCAGCCGTCGCCGAAGTGCCCATACAGCGACGTCTCGTAGCCGTAGCGATCGACCAGCGCCTGGAACTCGCGCAGGTAATCGCCCAGGCGCAGCGGGTCGACTGCCGCGTCCTCCCAGCCCACCTGCGGATCCCGGCTGCCAGCCAGCGCGAGCGCCGAGGCCGACGCCGCGGTCTCGCGAATCGTCCAGATCGCCTCGGCTACCGCCGGATCGTCGATCAGCCAGTGGGAGGGCGCGTCGGCGCGGCCACGGTAGTGATCGATCAGCGCCTGCGCCTTCGCGCTCGCCTGCTCGATCGTGTCGGCGCCGAACTCGATCATGATCCACGCATCGCCCGCCGGCAGCCTGGCGATATCGGCAAGGCGCAGCCCGCGCACACGCAGCCCGCCGATGATCTTCTGATCGAGCCCCTCGGTGGCGATCGGTCCGAACGGCAGGATCTGCGGTACGGCATCGCCAGCGCGATAGATGTCGGGATAGCCCAGCACCAGCAGCACGCGCCGCTGCGGGCTTTCCACCAGGCGTGTCCTCGCCTGCAGCGTGATCGCGCACGAGCCTTCGCTGCCCACCAGCGCACGCGCGACGTTGAAGCCGTTCTCGGGCAGCAGCTGATCGAGGTTGTAGCCGGAGACGCGGCGCTTGATCTTCGGATACCGGCTGCGGATCAGGTCGGCGTACCGGTCCGCCAGCGACTTGAGTCGCGTGTAGATCTCCGCTCGGCGCCCGCCCTCGCTCACGATGCGCGCGAACTCCGCGTCACTGGTCGGTCCGACCCACATGCGCAGGCCATCGAAGGTGAGGATCTCCAGCGCCTCGACGTTCTCCACCGTCTTGCCGGCCATCACCGAGTGCGCGCCGCAGGAGTTGTTGCCGATCATCCCGCCGAGCGTGCAGCGGCTGTGGGTGGCCGGGTCGGGACCGAAGGTGAGTGCATGTTCCTCGGCCGCGTCGCGCAGCGCATCGCACACCACGCCGGGCTCGACGCGCGCGGCGCGCGCCTGGGGATCGATCTCCAGCACCCGGTTCAGGTATTTCGAGCAGTCGATCACCACCGCCACGTTCACGGTCTGCCCGTTCTGGGCAGTACCCCCGCCGCGGGCGAGGATCGGTGCGCCGTGCTCGCGGCACACCGCCACCGCGGCGACGATATCGTCGATCGTCTTCGGCAGCACGACGCCGATCGGCACCTGCCGGTAATTGGAGGCGTCGTGCGCGTACACGGCGAGACTGCCCGCGTCGAAGCGCACCTCGCCGCTGATCGCCGCGCGCAGCGCACGCTCGAGTGCCCGCGCGTCGATCGCGGGCTCGACGGGCGAGGCTGAAGGCCCGGGGCCGCCGGGCGACGGCGCCGGGCCGGCTGCCGGGGGTACCGGCGCAACGTCCAGGGGAGGCATGATGCGACCGATCGTATCAGTCCGCCGCGAGTGCGGTGGTCAGATCTGCCGCGGCCTGACGCAGCCGCGGCACTGCGGCGAGCGCACGGTCAAGCGACAGCCGCCCGATCGGACCATGCATCGCCACTGCGGCGATCACCTGCCCGGTCCTGTCGACCACCGGCACCGCGGCAGCGACCAGCCCCTCGATGAACTCCTGATCGTCGGTGCCTGCTCGTGCCTCCCTGATGCGGTCGAGTTCGCTCTCCAGCGCGTTCACGTCGGTGATCGTGCGCGGCGTGTGGCGTGGCAGCGGCAGACTCGCCAGCAGTCGCCTGCGCGCGCGCGCCGGCAGCAAGGCCAGATAGAGCTTGCCGCTCGCAGTGCAGTGCAGCGGCACGCGCGAGCCTGGCCGCAGCGTCATCTGCAACGGCCAGTGTGACTCCACCCGGTCGATGTAGACGACCTCGCTCCCGTCGTGCAGCGTGAGGTTGCAGGTCTCGCCGACGTCGGCGACCAGCTGCTCGAGAATCAGGTGCTGGTGCGCCCGCTGCGCGGCGCTGCGCAGCGTGGCGAGGGCGAGTGCGCGCATGCGCGCAGCCGGTGCGTAACGGCGATCCCCGGGCTCCTGCACCAGATAGCCATGCTCGGTCAGCTGGCGTGCGATGCGATGCACGGTGGGCTTGGGCAATGCAACCGCCTCGGCCAGATCGGCCAGCGACAGCGCGCGATCGGCACCGGCGAGCCGCTCGATCAGTGCGAGCCCGCGCAACAGCGCCGAGCCGGCGTCGCCGGAATCCGCACCCATGTCAACGGCCCGCCGCTGCAAGCTCGGTCCGGATCCGCTCAGCTGTGCGACGCCGCGGTCGCGTTGGGATCGGCCGCACCAGCGGCGGCGTGGGGGGCATTCGGCACCTCGGACAGATCGAACTCGTCGTGGATCAGATCCCGGATACGCGCCTTCAGTGCGATGAACTCCGGATCTTCCTCGCTGCGCGGTCGCGGCATCTTCACCTCGATGTTCGCCTTCACCCGGCCCGGCCGGCGCGTCATCACGATGATGCGATCGGAGAGCTTGATCGCCTCTTCTATGGAGTGCGTGACGAGCACCATCGTCTTGCGCTGCTCCATGAAGATGCGGACCATCTCGTCCTGCAGCATGCTGCGGTTCTGCGCATCGAGCGCAGCGAACGGCTCGTCCATCAGCAGCACCGACGGGTCGACCGCCAGCGCGCGCGCGATCGCCACCCGCTGGCGCATGCCGCCGGAGAGCTGGTGCGGGTAGCGGTGCTCGAAGCCCTTCAACCCGACCAGTTCGATCTGCCGCATCGCCAGACGCTCGCGCTCCGCGCCCGCCACCTTCTTCATGTCGAGCCCGAAGCTCACGTTGCCGAGCACGGTCAGCCACTGGAACAGCGCGTAGTCCTGGAAGATCATCGCGCGCTCCCAGCCGGGCTTGCCCACCGGCTTGCCGTCGAGCGTCAGGCTGCCCAGCGTCGCATCGTCGAAGCCGGCCATGATGTTGAGCAGCGTCGTCTTGCCGCAGCCCGAGTGACCGAGGACCGAGCAGAACTCGTTCTCGTGCACGGTGAACGACACATTCGCAAGCGCCTTCACCGGCTCGTCACTGTCGCTGTGACCGGGGTAGATCTTCACCACGTTTCTTACGTCGAGCACACCCATCGTTCAACTCGCTTTCTGCACGGCACATTCGCCGCAAGAACACCACCGCCCGCAGGGGCTTCACCCAGAGACTGCCAGGCCCCGGATTCACAAAAGGGGCCAGGCCCCTTTTCTGCAGGACCCGGATTCAAAAAAGGGGCCTGGCCCCTTTTCTGCACCCGTCAGATCCGGAAAAGGGGCCTGGCCCCTTTTTCATCCCCTTTCCATCTTTTCCGCGAGCCGTGTCTTGCGTTTGCACCACGCGGGCCGTGCGCAGGGCACGGATGCATGGCGACGGCTGCAGCGGGTCAGCGGGTCATCGCCAGCGACCACGGCAGCAGTTTCTTCGCCAGCCAGCGCAGTCCCTGGTCGATCACCAGGCCAGCCAGTCCGATCGAGATCATCCCGACGAGGATGATGTCGGTGCGCAGCACGCTGCGTGCGTCCGAGATCAGCCAGCCCAGACCCGAGGTGGCGCCGACCAGTTCTGCAGCCACCAGCGCCATCCAGCCCACGCCCAGGCCGACGCGCACGCCGGTCACGATCTGCGGCAGCGCGGCGCGGAACACGATGCGCGTCAGTACGCTGAACTCGGAGGCGCCCAGGCAGCGCGCAGCCCGGATCACGTTGTGCTCGACGTTCTTCACTCCGGCGATCGTGTTGATCAGCAGCGGGAAGAAGATGCCGAGAAAGATGATGAACTGGTTCTGCAGGTCGCTGATGCCGAACCAGAGGATCGCCAGCGGAATCCATGCGATCGGCGGAATCGGCCGCAGCATCTCGAACACGGGCTCGCACAGGTTCTGCGCGGTCTTCGACCAGCCCATCAGGATACCGATCGGAATCGCCGCCGACGCGTAGAGGAACGCGACAGCCTCGCGCTTGAGGCTCGCCCAGAAGTGCTTGAACAGATCGCCGGACTGGATGAGTTCCCACGCCGCCTGCGCCACCGAGGTCGGCGGCGGCATCAGCGTCACCAGGTTCGGATCCACCCGCGGCAGCACCACCACCGACAGCAGCTGCCATCCGCCGAAGAACAGTGCGAGACCGATGAGCCGCGAGAAGCGCTGGAACAGGCTGGGCGAGCGATACACCCGCTTCAGCGCTGCGGCTTCCTCGGCCGACAGCCTCGACACGTCGGGGGCGGCGGCTGCGGCCACGGACGGCGCAGGCGCGGCGATCTGCTGGGACATGACAGCCTCGCTGGAAAAGACCGGGCCGGCGCTGAGCTGGATTCAGCGTCGGCCGGGAACTGAAGCAACACCCGGCGCTGCTGCGCGCTGGCGTCGCGCCGGGGGCCGCCGTGCCGGCACGGCGCGCCCACGCTGCAGAAGCGCCCGCCGCAACGGATCGCGACAGCGGCAGTGCGAAGAAAGACGCCCGCTCGCGGCGCGCGCCCCGGCAATCAACCGGTCCGCGCCGCGCAGCAGGTGATCAGGGCTTGAACGTCTGCCCGCCGAAACTCCACGGCCGCACCAGATCGCCCGGCTCGGGGAACGCCTGCGGCGCCTTCATGTTGAGGAAGGTGAGGTACTCCGGATAGGGCGGCTGGCCGACCGTTCCCTTCCAGTTCGCCGGGATGAACGGCGGCTGCTTCGGCACTGCCCAGCCCAGCCGGTTGAACGTGCGCTCCATGAAGTCCGGCCGGAACACGGTCTGGAACTCCTTCTCGAGCAGCGGCGTCTTCATCCGCTTGGTCTCGAACAGCCAGTTCACCGTGCGGTCGTTCTCGCGGAACCAGAACGCCGTGTGCGGATACAGGTAGGTCGGCTTGAACTGGTTGTTGTACTCGGCGACCTGCTGCGCGAGCAGCGTACGCGGCACCAGCTTGAGGTTGGGGTCCTCGAGCAGCGCGTTGACCGTGCCCTCGGGGTTCAGCCGGATCCACAGCTGCGACTCGGCGATCGCATCGGAGATGGCCTGCACCACGTCCGGCACGTTGTCGACCAGTTCCTGCCGCACGTAGGTCACGCCGAGGTAGATCACGTACGGATAGTGCGCGTCGATCGGCCGGCCGGTCTTGCGCTCGTTGATCACCAGCGAATTGGTGAAGTCCCACGGCACGACCGCGTCGATGCCCTTGGGCAGCAGCGCCTGCTCGGGCGGGGGCATGTTGCGGAAGGTGACGTCCTTGCCGATGGTCAGCTTGTTCGACGAGAGCGCAAGCTGCAGGTAGAACTCGGCCGACGAGCCGGTGGCAATGCCGATCACCCACGGCTCCTTGGTCGCCGGGTTGCCGCCGCGCAGATCGTTGATCGTCTTCAGCGGCGAGTCGTTGGGGACGATGATCTGATGACGCAGGTTGGGCGACATCAGCGCGATGACCCGCATCGGCACGTTGCGGTCGATCAGCGTGTTCATCGGGAAGTTGCCGCCGTTGCCGACCTGCGCCCGCCCCGAGATGAACACTTCGTTCAGCGTCGGACCGGAGGGAAAGGCCTGGAAGTTCGCCTCGATGCCGCGTGCCTGCAGGAACTTCTGCTGGTTCATCACCGCGAAGATCGCGTTCTGACCCGACCACGGCGGCTGATAGGCCACCGTCATCGGCCACCAGCCACGCTCCTTCAGCCAGGCGATCGACTTGTCAGAGATGCGCTCGTAGGGCTGCGGGAAGCCCCACTGGGTGAACTGCTGCGCGAACACGCTCGAACTCGCGAAAGAAGCGAGCACGAGCAGTGCTGCGGCGAACCACTTGAGCGGGCGAACGCCCGTCGCGCTAGGCATTGCAAAGTCCTCCAGGCCAGGTTGATTGCAGGGCGTGGCCGCGCTTTCGCGAACCCATCCCCGATGCCGCCGTAACAGCAGCCGACGCGTCGGCCACGCACGGATGACGCCGTGCACACCGACTGAGGCATGTCACCACCCCTGCACCGATCGATCGTGGATCGTCGGGTGTCTGGCCAGCCGATGCACCGCTCCCTGTTGCAACCGAAAACGTAGCAGCAATGTGACGCCGCGGCAAGCATGTGTTTGAAAAGCGAAACGCCCCGTGTCATTATTTGCAGACATGGTCGGCATGACGCCGTGTCCGATGCGCCGCGGGTTGTGCGGTACCGGACGGTCGTCGCAGCATCATCCGGACAGGTGGTCAGTGGCGCGTCATGCGCGGTTCAGGCCGGGGGCAGCACATGGCGCGGCGCGCCCAGGCGAGGGACGCTTCGAGCAACTGCGCCGGACGGTTCCCGCGCGGGTGGCGCAGGGTGGCCGCCGCGAGGCAGCAGTGACGGTGGTCGCGGGCGCGCAGCGTCACGGCATCCGTCGCCGATGCCGCCGCCGGCAGCACCTGCGCCGACCGGTGTACTGCCGCACGGGTCCCGCCATTCGTCATCCGTGCCCTGTCGCCCTACTTCCAGAAGGTCTCCGGTGAACGAATCCGCAGCGCAACACGGCGGCTCGACGTACGACTTCATCGTGGTCGGGGCCGGTTCGGCCGGCTGCGTGCTGGCCAACCGCCTGTCGGCTGACGGCAGGCACTCGGTGCTGCTGCTCGAAGCGGGCAAGCGCGACTGGTACCCGTGGATCCACATCCCCATCGGGTACGCGAAGACCATGTTCAATCCGACGTGGAACTGGATGTTCAAGACCGAGCCCGAACCGACGATGAACGGGCGGCAGATCTACTGGCCGCGCGGCAAGGGGCTGGGCGGCTCGAGCTCGATCAACGGCCTGATCTTCATCCGCGGCCAGCGCGAGGACTACGACCACTGGGCGAGCCTGGGCAACGAGGGCTGGGCGTGGGACGACGTACTGCCCTACTTCAAGCGCTCGGAAGACAACCAGCGCGGCGCGTCCGAGTATCACGGCGCAGGCGGCCCGCTGTCGGCGTCGGACATCGGGCGGCCACATGAACTCGTCGACGCATTCATCAGAGGGGCGGGCGAAGCCGGCGTACCGCGCAACGACGACTTCAACGGCGCCACGCAGGAAGGCGCAGGCTACTACCAGCTCACGACCCGCAACGGGTTTCGCTGCTCGACTGCGGTCGGGTACCTCAGACCCGCACGCGGACGCAGCAACCTGCGCATCGAGACCGGGGCGTTGACCCGGCGCGTGCTGTTCGACGGCCGGCGCGCGACCGGCATCGAGTTTGAGCAGGGTGGCCGACAGCACGTCGCGCGCGCGCGGCGCGAGGTGGTTCTCTGCGCAGGAGGCCTGCAGTCGCCGCAGCTGCTGCAGCTCTCCGGTGTCGGCGCGCCGGAACTGCTCGCACGCCACGGCGTGCCGCTGGTGCACGCGCTGCCCGGGGTCGGCGAGAACCTGCAGGATCACCTGCAGGTGCGGGCGATGTTCCGCTGCCGCAAGCCGATCACCACGAACGACGATCTGCGCAGCATCGTGCGCAAGGCGGGCATGGGGCTGGAGTGGCTTCTGAGGCGCAGCGGCCCGCTCGCAGTGGGCATCAATCAGGGCGGCCTGTTCGCGCGCGTGATGCCGCACTCGAAGACGCCCGACGTGCAGTTCCACTTCGCCACGCTGTCCGCCGAGATGGCAGGCGCGAAACCGCACGACTGGCCGGGCTTCACGATGTCGGTGTGCCAGCTGCGCCCCACATCGCGCGGCCACGTGCGTATCAGGTCGAACGACGTGCATCAGGCCCCGGCGATGCAGCCGAACTACCTGTCCACGGAACTGGACTGCGAAACCACGGTCGCCGGCCTCAAGCTCGCCCGCACGATCGCGCAGACCTCGGCGATGGCCGACTACACGCTCGACGAGTATCGCCCGGGACCCGAGGCGAAGACCGACGCCGACCTGCTCGAATTCGCACGCAACTACGGCGCGACGATCTTCCACCCGGTGGGTACCTGCAGGATGGGTACCGACAGCGAAGCGGTGGTTGATCCGAAACTGCGGGTGCACGGCCTCGACGGGCTGCGCGTGGTCGACGCGTCGGTGATGCCGACGCTGGTCTCGGGCAACACGAACTGGCCGGTGGTGATGATTGCGGAGAAAGCCGCCGACCTGATGCTGGAGCAGGCGCGCGCAGCGGCCTGAGCAACCCTGGCAACCGGGCCGCGCCGGTGCGGCGCCCCGCTCCCGGCTCACCGCGACACGCGCGAAAAAGGGGCACGAAAAAGGGGCCAGGCCCCTTTTCCCCTTTTTCCGCCTTTTCCCGAAAAGGGGCCAGGCCCCTTTTTCCCGAAAAGGGGCCTGGCCCCTTTTTCGGTCCCCTCTTTC
>CANGUQ010000107.1 GCA_947456915.1 Betaproteobacteria bacterium | reverse complement strand
GGGCCGTCGCCGTGGCGACCGAGCTGCGCACCCTCGCCGGCCCGGGCGCACGGATCGACGGCGCGGACAACATCGCTGCAGCGCAGGCGGCGAGCGTGGTCGTGCTGGCAGTGCCGTTCGCCGCGCAGCGCGCCACCGCGCTCGCCGTGCGCGACGCGCTCGTCGGCAAGGTACTGATCGACGTCACCGTGCCGCTGGTGCCGCCGAAGGTCGATCGCGTGCAGCTGCCTGCCGGTGGCTCCGCGGTGCTGCAGCTGCAGCAGGAGCTCGGCCCGGAGGTGAGGGTGGTGTCGGCCTTCCAGAACGTGTCGGCCACGCACCTGCGCGATCTCGACCACGCAATCGACTGCGACGTGCTGGTGTGCGGCGACGACGCGCAGGCGCGCGAGCAGGTGGTGATGCTCGCGCAGGAGGCGGGAATGGTCGCCTGGCACGCCGGGGTACTCGCCAACTCGGCCGCCGCCGAAGCGCTGACCTCGGTGCTGATCGCGATCAACAAGCGCTACAAGGTACCCGGCTCGGGGCTGCGCATCACCGGCGTGACACGGCCGGGCGTGCCCCCGACGACGACCTGATCCGCAACGGCGATGCCCTCGCTCACCTTCACCGCGCTCGAGGGCATCCCCGAGATCGTGCCCGGTGACGATCTGGCGGCGATCATCCGCGCGGCGCTCGCGCGCACCGGCATCGTGCCGGTCGACGGCGACGTGCTGGTGATCGCGCAGAAGATCGTGTCGAAGAGCGAGGGGCGCACGGTCGCGCTGTCCAGCGTCGCGCCCGGCGCGCGTGCGCAGGAACTCGCGCAGATCACCGGCAAGGATCCGCGGCTGCTGGAGCTGGTGCTCGCCGAGTCGGTGGCAGTGCTGCGCGCGAAGCGCGATGTCATCGTCGTCGAGCATCGCTGCGGCTGGATCATGGCCAACGCCGGCATCGACATGTCGAACGTCGAGCAGGATGGCGAGCGCGTGCTGCTGCTCCCGCGCGACCCGGATGCGAGCTGCCGCGCGCTGTGCGCGCAGCTCTCCGATCTCGCCCGCTTCGGCGTGATCGTCAACGACAGCTTCGGCCGCGCGTGGCGCAACGGCGTCACCGGTACCGCGCTCGGCGTGGCCGGCATGCCGGGCGTGGTCGATCTGCGCGGCAGTCGTGACCGCTTCGGGCGAGTGCTGCGCACGACCGAGGTGGCGATCGCCGACGAGATCGCTGCCGGTGCTTCGGCACTGATGGGGCAGGCCGACGAGGGCAGACCGGTGATCCACGTGCGCGGCGTGCCCTACCAGCGGCGCGACGGCAACGGCCGCGAGCTGCTGCGACCGAAGCAGCTGGACATGTTCCGCTGATGATCCTCGCACTGGCCGGCGGCGTCGGTGGTGCCCGTCTCGCACAGGGGCTGGCGGCGGTGCTCGCGCCGCAGCAGCTGACCGTCGCGGTCAACGTGGGCGATGACTTCGAGCACCTGGGTCTGTACATCGCGCCCGATCTCGACACGGTGATGTACACGCTCGCCGGCGTGCACAACCCGCAGACCGGCTGGGGCCGCGCCGACGAGACCTGGCAATTCATGGACACGCTCGCCCGGCTCGGCGGTGAAACGTGGTTTCGTCTGGGCGATCGCGATCTGGCGGTACACGTGGAGCGCACGCACCGGCTCCGCTCGGGCGCAGCACTGTCGGCGATCACCACCGATCTGTGCACGCGCTTCGCCATTGCGCACGCGGTGGTCCCGGCGACCGACGACCGGCTGCGGACCCTCGTGCACACCGACGCCGGCACGCTCGCGTTCCAGGACTATTTCGTGCGTCAGCGCTGCGAACCGGTGCTGCGGTCGGTCGAGTTCGACGGCGCGAACACCGCCCGCGCGAGCGCACCGCTTGCCGCACTGCTCGCCGGCGACGCGATCGAGGGCGTCGTGCTGTGCCCGTCCAACCCGTGGCTGAGCATCGCACCGGTGCTGGCAATCCCGGCGCTGGCGCAGTGGCTCGATGCGCGCCGGGTGCCGGTAGTCGCGGTGTCGCCGATCGTCGCCGGTGCGGCGGTGAAGGGGCCGGCGGGCAAGATCATGCGCGAGCTCGGCCTGCCGGTGGAGGTCGAGGCCATCGTCGCGCACTACGGCGCACGCGTCGACGGCTGGGTGATCGATCAGCGCGACGCACGGTACGCGGCGACGATCGAGGGTGACGGTCACCCGGTCGCGGTGGTCGACACACTGATGAGCTCGCCGCACCGGGCCGCCGCGCTTGCGCAGGCAGCCCTGCAACTGCTGCAGTCGCTGCGGCGATGAGCCTGTGGACGATCATCCCGATCCGCGGCCTCGCCGCCGGGAAGACGCGTCTTGCCGGAGTGCTGGACGCCGCGGCGCGCGAAGCGCTGACCACGCGCATGTTCGACCGCACGCTGCGCGCGATCGTCCGGCTTCGCGGTTCGCACGCGCGCACGCTGGTCGCCTGCGCGCAGATCGACGCATTCGCCCGTGCCTGCGCCGCCGGGGCGCAGGCACGACTGGACACGCGCGGCGCGACGCTGAACGAGGCTGTGCGCCACGCCTGCACGCACGCGCGCGCGCTCGGTGCGAGCCGGGTGATGATCGTCGCCGCCGACCTGCCGTGGATAGACGCGGCGGCCCTGCAGCGGCTGGAGCACGCGGCCCCCGCGCACACCGTCGCGCTGCTCGCGGACAAGCACGGCAGCGGCACCAACGGCCTCGTCGTTCCGCTCGTGCGCAGCGGTGTGCCGGCCGGGAGCGGCGTCCACGCACTGCCGGATGTCTTCGCCTTCGGCGCGCACAGCCTGCGCCGTCACCGGGAGCGCTTCGCCGCTGCCGGATGGCCGGTTGTCGTGGTGGAGGACCCCGACCTCGGGTTCGACGTGGATACGCCGGAGGACTACCGCGCGCTCGCCGCCCGAGCGGCGGAGCTCAGTCGACCTTGATGTTGCCGGCGCGTACCACGCGCGTGTACTTCTCGACGTCGCGCGCGATGATGCGCGCGATCTCCTCCGGAGAGGCATGCGCCGGCTCGACGCCGTCAGCGCGCAGCCGCTCGATCACCTCCGGGATCTTCAGGATGCGGCCGATCGCCTGGTTGAGCCGCATGACGATGTCGCGCGGCGTGCCCGCCGGCCCCCACAGTGCATACCAGAGTTCGGCTTCGTAGCCGGGCACCGTCTCGCCGATCGCCGGCACGTCCGGGAGCGCGAGGGCGCGCTTCTCGGTCGTGACGCCGAGCGGGCGCACCTTGCCCGCCTTGATCTGCGGAACCGCTGCCGGCGCCGCCGCGAACATCAGCTGGATCTGCCCGCCGAGCAGATCGCCCATCGCTGCGCCGGTGCCCTTGTACGGGACGTGCTGCATGTCGGTGCGCGTCATCTGCCGGTACAGCTCGGTGGCCAGATGGGTGAAGCCACCGGTGCCGGTCGAGCCGAAGTTGAGCACGCCGGGCCGGGCGCGGATCAGCTCCAGGAACTCGCGCAGGTTGTTCGCCTTGACCGACGGGTGCACTACCAGCACCAGCGGACCGGCAGCGATGCGCGCGATCGGCGCGATGCCCTTGACCGGATCGTAGGGCAGCTTGTACAGGGCCGGATTGGCCGCGTAGCTGGTCGACACGAAGGCGAGCGTATAGCCGTCGGGCTGTGCACGGGCCACGATCTCGGCGCCGATCGTCCCGCCGGCACCGGCGCGATTGTCGATCACGAACTGCTGGCCGAACTCGTCGGACAGGCGCTGGCCGAGCTGGCGCGCGACGATGTCGGTGCCGCCGCCGGGCACGAACGGCACCACCAGCCGCACCGGCTTGACCGGCCAGCTCGCCGCCGTGGCGACACCGGGCACGGCGCAACTCGCCGCAAGGGCGATCGCGATGAGCCCGCCCCGTAGTCCTCGCCTTGCGCTGCAGATCATCATGCCGTTCTCCCTGCCCGGAGCACGGCTCAGCGCGCGAGCGCGGCCGAGCGTCCCGCGATGCGCCCGAACACCGCGCCCGACATCAGGCCGGTGCCCAGCGGGTAGTTGTAGTGGAACAGGCCGCCGACCATCTCGCCGCAGGTGTACAGGCCGGGCATCGGCTTCCAGTCCGATCCGACCACCTGCGCCTCCTCGGTGATCTTCAGGCCGCCGAAGGTGAAGGTGATGCCGCCGGTGACCGGCCACGAGTAGAACGGCGGCGTGTCGAGCGGCTGCGCCCAGTTCGACTTGACCGGGGCGAGTCCCTCGGTGTGCAGCCCGTCGAGCTGCGCCGGGTCGAACGGGCCGCCGTGCCCGCACGCCGCGTTGTAGGCAGCGAGCGTGCGCATCGCCTCGGCGCGATCCAGATCGAGCTGTGCCACCAGCGCCTCGAGCGTGTCGGCCTTGTACGGCTCGCTGGTCGAATAGCGCGGCTCGAGCAGGTGCAGCACCTTGCTGTCGAAGATCTGGTAGATCAGGCTGCGCGGCTGCCGCAGGATCAGCCCGCCGTACTTCGCGTAGGTGAGCGACTGCAGGTTCTCCGCCTCGTCGACGAAGCGACGCCCCTCGACGTTGAGCATCACCCCGTACGGGTAGGACAGGCGGTTGGTCTTGTCGGTGAGATCGCGCCGGCCGTAATCCGGTGCGTCGGCCGAGATCGGCGTCGCGTGACAGCCGCCCCAGTGCCCCCACGGCATCGCGCCCAGATCGAGCGCCATGCGCAGACCGTCGCCGTAGTTGAAGTTCGAGCCGCGTACCTTCGCGTGATCCCACGGGTCGCCCAGATACTGCCGGCGCCACATCGGATTGGTCTCGAAGCCGCCGCAGGCGAGCACGACCGCGCGCGCGGAGAACTCGGCGATGCCGTCGGGCCCGCGCGCCATCACCCCGGTGATGCGTCCCGATTCGCCCTGCACCAGTCGCATCGCGGCGGTGTCGTAGTGGACGTCCACGCCCTCGGCCTGCGCGGTCTCGAACCACGTCTGCGACAGGCCGACGCCCTCGTGCACGGTGCGCACGAACGCGCCCTTCGGCCACTTGATCTCCTTGCCCACACGCACGCCGATCACCGAGGTCGCGAGCTCGAACTGCATCCGCCCGCGCTCCTGCAGCCAGCACACGGTGTCGTAGGAGTTGTCGATCAGGATCTGCGCGAGCTGCGGATCGCTGCGGCCCTGGGTGACCCGCATCAGGTCGCCCATGAAGTCCTCGCGCCGGTAGGGCTGCACGCCCCTGCGGAAGCCCGGGTAGTCGCGCTCCGCGTCGGGCACGAAGCGCTCGATCTGCTCGACGCGATCGAACACGAAGCGGAAGATCGCCCCGCTGAAGTGCGTGTTGCCCCCGCGCTGCGTCTGCGGTGCCTTCTCCAGCACCGCCACCCGCTTCGCGCCATGCTCGCGCGCCGACACGGCAGCGGCGAACGCCGCATTGCCCGCGCCGACCACGACTACGTCGTAATCCGGCATTGCCATCTCCTCGCCCGTCTGGACCGGCGTCGCGATCGGATCGTTGTCTTGTTGTCGGGTGAACCGTCGCGCGCTCGATTTCTGTTTACCGCGCGCCGCTGTCCGCTGTCAACGGGCCGCCGCCTGCCGCGCGCGCCGCACGCGTTGACCCTGATCGTGCAGACTCCGATACTGTGCGCTGGCGGACGATGCGATCGGACCGAGCCGTGGCAGCGGGACGCCGGGCGTGCCGTATCCGCTCGCCCGCGCTGCGTCCGGCTCCGCTGTCTGCTTCCCCTGCCGGCGGCCGTCCGGCAACCGGTCCAGCGCCTTGCCTCCACCGCCTTGATCGGCCCGGCAGCGGATTTTCCCGTCGCCGCGATGTCCGGTTGCGGTCTCCGAACTCACACCAGCGATCTCGCCCCACATGCCTCGAAGCCTGCCGCAATCGTCCCTCCTTCATTCTGCCTTCCCGTGGATCGCCCGCCGCAGCGACGCCGCCCGCAGCTGCCCTGCCGCTGCAGGTGCCGTACTCGCCGCAGCGCTCGTCGCCGTCACCGTCGCCGCGCCGATCGCCGTGCAGGCGCAGAGCGCGCCCTATCCCAACCGCCAGATCCGCTACATCGTGCCGTTTGCGCCCGGCGGCCCGACCGACGCCATCTCGCGCGCGATCGGTACGCGCCTCGCGGAGAGCTGGGGCCAGCCGGTGGTCGTCGACAACCGTCCCGGGGCTGGCGGCAACATCGGCACCGAGATCGCGGCGAAGTCGCCGGCGGACGGCTACACGCTGTTCTCGGGCACGGTCGCCAACGCGATCAACCACTCGCTGTTTCCCGGGCTGACCTTCGACTTCGTGCGCGACTTCGCGCCGGTCACGATGACCTACGTGACCGGGCTCATTCTCGCCGTGCATCCGTCGCTGCCGGTGCGCTCGGTGAAGGAACTGATCGCGCTTGCGCGCAAGCGCCCCGGCGAGCTCACCTATTCCTCGAGCGGCGTGGGCGGCACGCCGCACATGTCCGGGGAACTGTTCAACACGCTCGCCGGCGTGAAGATGCTGCACGTGCCGTACAAGGGCTCGGCGCCGGCGATGATCGATCTGCTCGGCGGGCAGGTGCAGCTCACCTTCGACAACATGCTGTCCGTGCTGCCGCAGGTGAAGGCGGGCAAGCTGCGCGGGCTCGCGGTGACGCTGACCGAGCGCTCGCCGCTGGTGCCCGATCTGCCCACGGTGGCCGAGGCAGGGCTGAAAGGCTTCGAGGTGCGCTCGTGGAACGGGGTGGTGGTACCCACCGGTACGCCCAGGGAGATCATCGCGCGCCTGAATACCGAGATCGTGCGCATCCTGCGCGCGCCCGACCTGCGCGAGAAGTTCGCCGCGCAGGGGATCGAGCTCACGCCGGGCACGCCGGAGGAGTTCGCCGCCTTCCTGCGCGCCGACATCGCGAAGTGGGCGAAGGTGATCCAGGTCTCGGGCGCGAAACCGGAGTGACGCGTCGGCGCAGCGCAGACGCGTGCGGCGAGGCAGGGTAGAGTCGGATCAGGCGACGGATCGCGCGACGCACGCCCGGCCAGAAGGCGGCGCCCGATCAGGAGGATGACGATGACGGCAGCACCCGCGGCAGGCGCCGGTCACGGCGCCGCCGACATCAATCAGGTGTTTCGCGGCGGCGGCCGCTCGGTCGAGTTTCTCGATCAGGTCAACAAGGCCTCGATCGTGATGCTGGCCGAGACCGCGATCGTCCCCGGCCCGCTCGCCGCGCACATCGCGCGCTCGATCGCGCAGCTGATCGAGCTCGATCGGCAGTCGCCGCCGCGGCACACGGCCGACTATCTCGACTACGAGCCGCGACTGCTCGCGCTGAGCGGCCCGGAAGGGTCGCGGCTGCACACCGGTCGCAGTCGGCAGGATCTGGCCTCGACCCTGTCGCGGATGAACCTGCGCGCCGGGCTGCTCGCCGAGATCGCGGCACTGGTGACCGCGCGCGAGCGGCTCCTCGAGCTGGCGGGACGGCACTTCGAGACGATCATCCCGTGCTACACGCACGGCGTGCAGGCGCAGCCCACGACGCTCGCCCACTACCTGCTGGCGCTCGCGGCGATGCTGGCGAGGCAGACCGATCGGCTACGCGAGGCGTTCGCCCGCGTCGACGCCTGCCCGCTGGGCACCGCGGCGCTCGCCACCTCGAGCTTTCCGCTCGACCGGCACCGGCTGGCGATGCTGCTGGGCTTCGACTCGCTGCTGGAGAACGCCTACGACGCAAATCACTTCGCGCCGGTGGACTGCGCGCTCGACGTGGCCAACGCACTGGCGGTCATGGCGGTGCAGCTCGGCCAGTTCGCACAGGACATCCACGCGCAGTACAGCGAACCGGTGCCGTGGTTCCTGCTGGGCAGCGGCGAGCTCACCGGGGTGAGCAGCATCATGCCGCAGAAGCGCAACCCGGCCGCGCTGGAGCAGCTGCGCGCGCAGAGCAGCATCCTGCTGGGCGAGCTGCAGTCGGTGGCGCTGCTCGCGCACAACACCCGCAGCGGCATGTTCGACTACCGCATGTACGACCCGGTGCCCTGCACCCGGCCGTTGCTGGTGATCTCGCTGTTCACCCGCATCGTCGACGCGCTGCAGGTCAACCGCGAGCGCGCGCTGGCCGAGGTCGACGCCGACTACTCGACCAGCACCGAGATCGCCGACGTGCTGCTGCAGCAGGCGCAGGTGCCGTTTCGCACCGGTCATCACTTCGCTTCGCAGCTGACCGACTTCGGCCGTGCGCGCGGCCTCAGGCTGTGCGAGATCACGCACGAGCAAGCAGCCGGGATCTATCGCGCGCAGACCGGCTGCGACTTTCCCCTCGACGCGGCGCGCTTTCGCGAGGCGATCAGCCCGCAGTACATGGTGTTCGGCCGGCGCGGCCTGGGCGGTCCGCAGATCGAGGAGGCCACGCGCATGCGCGCGGCGGCGAGCGAGGCGATCGCCGGCGATCGCGGCTGGCTGGCGCGCACGAACGGACGCATCGACAACGCCCTGGCTGCCCTCGACCAGGCATTCGACGCCCTGTGCCGGCAGCATCCACCGGAGCACGCCTGACCATGTCCGATCGACGCTGGTATCGATTCGCAGCCGTGCCACTCGTCCTCGGGCACGCGCTGTCCTGCCTGCTGCTCGCGAGCGCGCCGCACGGCCACGCCCAGACGCGGGCGTGGCCGGAGAAGCCGCTGCGGCTGGTGCTGCCCTACGGGCCGGGCGGCGGCAGCGACGTGGTGGCGCGCCCGCTCGGGCATTTCCTGTCGCAGCGGCTCGGGCAGCAGGTGCTGGTGGACAATCGCGGCGGCGCCAACGGCAACATCGCGATGGAGCTGGTGGCGCGCGCTCCCGCCGACGGCTATACGCTCGCCCTCGCGCTGCCCGCGCAGCTCGCGATCAACCAGAGCCTGTACGCGAAGATCCCGTACGACCCGGTGCGCGACTTCGCCCCGATCACCCTGCTCGGTTCGGCGCCGTACTTTCTCGCGGTGAGCCGTGCGACCCCGGCCACCACCGTCGAGGAGTTCGTCCGGCTCGTGCGCGAGAAGCCCGGCGCGCTGACCTACGGCTCGACCGGCAACGGCAGCGGCCTGCACCTGTCGATGGAGCTGCTGAAGACGATGGCGAAGATCGACATCGTGCACGCGCCCTACAAGAGCGCCGGCGCGGCGATCACCGACCTGCTGGGCGAGCAGCTGCAGGCGATGTTCATCAGCTACGGCGCCGGGGTCGCCCACTTCAAGGCCGGGCGCCTGCGGGTGCTGGCGGCCACCACCGCGCAGCGCTCGCACGCGCTGCCCGATGTGCCCACGCTCGCCGAGGCAGGCATCAAGGGCTACGAATCGAGCGTCTGGTACGCGCTGCTCGCCCCCCGTGGCACGCCCGGCGAGATCGTCAGGCGGCTCAACGCCGAGTGCGTCGCCCTGCTCAAGGCCGAACTCGGCACGCAGTTCGCCACCGACGGCATCACGCCGATCGGCTCCACGCCCGAAGCACTCGCCGCGTACATCCGGTCCGAGAGCGTCAAGTGGGCGCAGGTGGTCAAGCGCTCAGGCGCGAGACTCGATTGAGAGCGCCCGCGATGCGACACGAACCTCGAGCAGACGGCCGTGCGCCGGTGCGCGCCCGCGCAGCGGTCGCGCTGCTGCTGTCCAGTGCTGCACTGGCCGCACCTGCCCACGCGCAGACCTGGCCGGCCAAGCCGATGCGCATCGTCGTGCCGTATGCGGCAGGCGGCCCGCTCGACGACGTCGCGCGCGTGGTCGGTCAGCGCATCACCGAGAACTGGGGGCAGCCGGTGCTGGTGGACAATCGCGGCGGGGGCGGGGGCAGCGTCGGCACCGAGTTCGTCGCGCGATCGGCCCCGGACGGCTACACGCTGCTGCTGGGCAACGCCGGTCCGCTGACGGTGAATCCCGGGCTGATCAAGCGCCTGGCCTACGACCCGCAGCGCGACCTCGCCCCGGTGTCGCTGCTGCTCACCTCGCCGATGGTGCTGGTCGTGCATCCGTCGCTGCCGGTGAAGAGCGTGCGCGATCTGGTGAAGCTCGCCCGCTCGCGACCGGGCGAACTCAACTACGCCTCGGCGGGTATCGGCAACCTGCAGCACCTGGCGATGGAGTCGCTGCAGGCGAGCGCAGGCATCCGCATGAACCACGTGCCGTACAAGGGCGCCGCGCCCGCATTCATCGACATCTTCGGCGGGCGCATCGAACTCATGTTCGCCAACGTCGTCGGTGCCCTGCCGCACATCAGGGCCGGCAAGCTGCGCGCGATCGCCGTGTCCTCGGCGCGGCGCGCCGATGCACTGCCCGAAGTACCGGGCGTCGGCGACACGCTGTCGGGCTTCGACATGACGGCGTG
>CANGUQ010000106.1 GCA_947456915.1 Betaproteobacteria bacterium | reverse complement strand
TCCG
Source organism: Betaproteobacteria bacterium (assembly GCA_947456915.1). Taxonomy (GTDB): domain Bacteria; phylum Pseudomonadota; class Gammaproteobacteria; order Burkholderiales; family CAIKXV01; genus CAIKXV01. Next base: position 10,325 of record CANGUQ010000106.1, on the reverse strand, counting down.
GTTCCTCGCGGCGGGGGCGCCGATGCCGGGGGCTCAGTCGTCGCTGCTGCGTCGCCCTCGCTCTCGTTTGATCGCCGACTGCGCGCGCTTGTCGCTCAGCCGCCGCTCGCGTGCGCCGCGGCCGGGCTGTGTCGCGATACGCCGCCTCGGCCGCACGGCGGCGCGCGCGAGCAGTTCGATCAGTCGTGCCAGCGCGTCGTCGCGGTTCATCTGCTGGGTGCGAAACCGCTGCGCGCTGATCAGGATGCGCTGGTCCAGCGTCGCCCGGCTTCCGGCGAGTGCGAGCGCGCGCGCTCGTACCTCCAGCGGCAGTCCGGAGCGGCCGAGATCGCAGCTCAGTTCGACCGCGGTCGACACCTTGTTCACGTTCTGCCCGCCGGGTCCGGAGGCGCGCACGAAGCGCACCTCGAGACAGGCTGGATCAAGGGTCAGGCCGGCGGCGATGGCGATCGGTTCGGGCATCGGTGCGCGTCGGGCTCAGGCCGGGGTATCCGGATCGAGCTCGCGCCGCAGCGCGGTGATCTGATCCTTCAGCAGGAGCTTGCGTTTCTTCAGTCGTCGCACGCGCAGCTCGTCGGGGATCGGCTCGCTCAGCAGCAGGCCGATCAACCGGTCCAGTTCGCGGTGTTCTTCGGCGAGCTGGTCGATGCGCGCGCGCAGTCTTGCCGCGTAGGATTCGCTGTGGGTGAAGTCGCTGGTCATCATCGGCGCGCGTGGCCGGATGGCGAAGTGCGCGGCGACCAGACTATACACGGCCGTGTGCAGCACCGGTCGCCGCCCCGTCCACCGGGCTCCGGGGGCTGCGCGCGCACCGCGCAGGGTGGATCGACCGATCGCTTATCATTCGTGGCATGTCCGTGCCGGCCCGGCCGGCCGATTGTCAGCCTGCCACAGGAGTTCCATCGATGACCAAGGCGATTCGAATCCACGAGAACGGTGGTCCGGAGGTGATGCGCTGGGAAGAGGTCGTCCTGGGTGATCCCGGGCCCAACGAGGTCCGTATCCGGCATCACGCGGTCGGCCTGAACTACATCGACGTCTATTTCCGCACCGGCCTGTATCCGCAGCCGCTTCCAGCCGGGCTGGGCATGGAGGCGGCGGGCGTCATCGAGGCGGTGGGCAGCGCGGTCAGTGGTCTGGTCGCGGGCGATCGCGTCGCCTACGCCGGCCCGCCCAATGGCGCCTATGCCGAAGCGCGGGTGATGCCCGCAGCGAAGCTGGTCAAGCTGCCCGACGCCCTGTCGTACGAGCAGGGCGCGGCGATGATGCTGCAGGGGATGACTGCGCAGTACCTGCTCAAGCGCACCTTCCCGGTAAAGGCCGGGCAGACGATCCTGTGGCACGCCGCCGCCGGCGGCGTCGGGCTGATCGCCTGCCAGTGGGCGAAGGCGCTGGGCGCGACGGTGATCGGCACCGTCGGCTCCGACGCCAAGGTCGAACTGGCGCGCGCCCACGGCTGCGATCACGTGATCGTCTACACCCGCGAGAACTTCGTCGAGCGGGTGAAGGAAATCACCGGCGGGCGCGGTGTGCCGGTCGTCTACGACGGCGTGGGCAAGGACACCTGGCCGGCCTCGCTCGACTGCCTGTCGCCGCTGGGCATGATGGTGAGTTTCGGCAACGCCTCGGGTGCGCTGCCGCCGCTGAACACCGGCGACCTGGCCTCGCGCGGATCGTTGTTTTTCACGCGCCCGACGCTGATGACCTACACGGCTGCGCGCGACGACCTGGTGGCGAGCGCGAACGATCTGTTCGATGCAGTGATCACCGGCAAGGTGAAGATCGAGATCAAGCAGCGCTATCCGCTCGCCGAGGCTGCACAGGCCCACCGCGATCTGGAGGCTCGCAGGACCACCGGCTCCACGCTGCTGATTCCCTGACCCGTAGCCGCTGCCTGGCGCAGCGGCGCCGGCCCGACATTCCTCGACTACGCTCCATCTCTGCCTGCATGCCTCTGCTGCCTGCCATTCGCACCGGTCCGCCACACGCGCGTGCGGTCACTGCCGCACGCGCGCCGCGGCGCCGCGTGGTGACGCTGCCGTTCGTGTGCGCGGCGGTACTGTTCGCGGCGTGTCCGGTCCATGCCCACCACGGCTGGAGCGAGTACGACGCCTCGCGCACGCTGAGCCTGACCGGGGCGATCGTCGAGTCGGGCTACGAGAATCCGCACGGTTTCGTTCGTCTGAAGACCGCCGAGCGGATGTGGCGGGTCGTACTCGCGCCACCGTCGCGGATGGAAGCGCGCGGGCTGTCGCGCGCCGGGCTCAGGCCCGGCACCACCGTGACCGTGGTGGGCTACCCGCATCGCAGCGACGCGCAGGAACTGCGCGCCGAGCGCATCAGCGTCGAGGGTGGCGCGCCGGTCGAGTTGCGATGAGTGATCACGCTGCTGCGCGAATCGCTGTGGCTGTACCCGTTGCTGCAGGCGGCGCACATCCTCGGCTTCATGCTGCTCGCCGGAGCGGCGATGCTGTTCGATCTGCGCGTGCTCGGGCTGACGGCGGCGCGCGGCGAGTCCGCGGTGGCCATACGTGCGCTGGGCGGGCACCTGCTGCCCTGGTCGGTGGCGGCGCTCGCCGTCGTGGTACCGAGCGGCGTGCTGCTGTTCGCGGTCGACAGTGCGCAGCTGATCGGCAACCGGGTGTTTCTGCTGAAGATGCTGCTGCTCGGTACGGCCGTGTGCAACGCGCTGTGGTTTCACCTCGGGGTCGGGCGCGGTTGGGCACGGTGGGAGGCTGCCGGTGCAGCGCCGCTCGCTGCACGTCTGCACGCTGCGGCCTCGCTCGCGATCTGGACATCGGTGGTGGTCTGCGGGCGCCTGATCGCGTTCGTGTGAACCTGCGGGCGCTGCGTTGCCTGTGGAAAGGAAACGGCCGACCATGATGGAACTGCTCGAGCGCTGGCTGACTCCGCGGCGCGCATTCGGGGCAGCCGCGCTGGCCTGTCTCGGCCTGATCGCCTTTGCCCTCTACCTGCAGTATGTGGTGAAGGAAGAGCCCTGTCCGCTGTGCATTCTGCAGCGGGTGGCGGTGCTGGCGATGGGTGTGGTGTTCGCCGCAGCGGCGATCCGCGCACCGCGCCGCATCGGCCTGCGCATCTACGCTGCCGTGCTGGTGACGATCGCAGCCCTCGGTGCCGCGGTCGCCGGGCGCCACGTCTGGTTGCAGAATCTGCCCAAGGACCGGATTCCCGAGTGCGGCCCGGGCCTGGAGTTCATGCTGCAGCAGTTTCCGCTCGCCGATGTACTGGCGCTGGTGCTGCGCGGCTCGGGCGAATGCGCCGAGGCAGGCTGGCGTTTTCTCGGGCTGACCATACCGGCGTGGACGCTGCTGTGGTTCATCGGGCTGGCAGTACTCGCGCTGACGGTGACGGTGCTGGCAGGGCGCCGGCAGCAACCGGCGATGCGGCAGGTAGACAAACGCTGATGCTTGACTGTTGACGCCTTCGCAATTGAGGCGTATATGGGAACTTGTTGTTCCTCTCTAAGTGATTGGTCCGGTGTGCAGCGAGCCTCGCGTCACGGGCATGCGCTGGACACATCGATCGAGTACCTGATCAGAAAGCCGTTCGCGGCTGTCGGTCACGCCGCGCAACAGGGTGCGGCAGGGCACCCGGTGGCTGGTTTGCCTTGGGATGTGAACAGCGGTTGCGGGTTACCCGCTTTTTCAATTGATCTCAAGGAATAGAGTCATGGCAACTGGTGTCGTCAAGTGGTTCAACGAATCGAAGGGCTTCGGCTTCATCACTCCCGATGGTGGCGGCGAGGACCTGTTCGCGCACTTCAGCGCGATCAACATGCCCGGCTTCAAGACGCTGAAAGACGGGCAGCGCGTTTCGTTTGACGTCGTCCCCGGCAAGAAAGGTCAGCAGGCCGCCAACATCCAGGCCGTCTGATCGCAGCACGCAGAAGCACGAAAGCCGGGCCTCGCGCCCGGCTTTTTCATGTCCGCAGCAGCCGTGGGCGTCGATGCTCCGCCGAGGTTGCGCCGCGGGGCCCGCGGGCGGGACGAGGTCAACCCGCAGCAGCGTGCAGCGCGGACTGGCCGGCCTCCATCGCGCGCGCCGTCAGCGGCACGTCGATACGTCGCAGTCGCGCCGGTACCTCGCCCTGCCACCAGCGCAGCGCGATCAGACGCAGCAGCGCCGCCTCGCGATCGTCGAGTTCGCCGTCGGCGCGGGCGAGCCCGACCAGGATGTCCCACAGCAGGGCCCGTCGTGCGGGCTCGGTGATGCAGTCGATCAGTGGCGTGTACTGACTGTGATCGATCGGCGCAGCCAGATTGACCGAGCCCCCGGCAGCCGGCGCGCCCGTCGATGGGGCGGCGAAGTAGGCGCGCAGCACATCGGCGAACCGGGGCGGCGTGATGCTCAGCCGCGCATAGGCATCGAGTTTCGAGAGTGCCTCGACCTCGGCGTCGTCGATACGCTCGTCGATCGCCATCAGCGCCGTCAACAGCCGCGCCATGGCCTCCGGGCTGTCGTTCAGATAGGCGATCGGTTGCATGGGCTCCTCCGCGGTTGTCGATGGTTGCGTTGACCATCGGCCTGCCCGGGCGAACGACTGTTCGGTCGACCAGGTTCATTGTCCAGTGTCTCAGACATTCCGAACGCCAATTAGTTCGCGCCCAGGCATCACTTTCCGGCATCGCCATCGACAGGCGCCAGCCGCGCGCGGTCGCTGGTGCCGCGCGGCGCGTGCGCCTGTGCTGAGGTGGCTTCCGTTAGAATGCGGCACCCCTCGCCGCCTGCCTCCCGATGCCGAAGCCGCCCCCGCACGCCGCCGCTGCCACTTCCGACGCCACGGCGGCAGCCGCTCCCGCCGGTTCCGAGACGGGCGGTGTCTCCCACGGCACGAACTTCATCCGCAACATCATCGAGGATGACCTGCGCACCGGCCGCCACGGCGGGCGCGTGGCCACCCGCTTTCCGCCCGAGCCGAACGGCTACCTGCACATCGGACACGCCAAGTCGATCTGCCTCAACTTCGGCGTGGCGCGCGCTTACGGCGGTGTGTGTCACATGCGTTTCGATGACACCAATCCGGCGAAGGAGGAGACCGAGTACGTCGAATCGATCCTCGATTCGGTGCGCTGGATGGGCTTCGACTGGGGCGAGCACCTGTACTACGCCTCGGACTACTTCGATCAGCTCTACGCCTACGCGGAGCTGCTGGTCGAGCGCGGTGACGCCTACGTCGACAGCCAGTCCGCCGAGCAGATCCGCGCCGCGCGCGGCACGCTGACCGAGCCGGGACAGGACAGCCCGTTTCGCGGCCGCAGCGTCGCGGAGAATCTCGATCTGCTGCGGCGGATGAAGGCTGGCGAGTTCCCCGACGGCGCGCACGTACTGCGGCTCAAGATGGACATGCGCTCGCCGAACATCAACCTGCGCGATCCGGTGATCTACCGCATCCGCCATCACGAACACCACCGCACCGGCAAGCGCTGGGTGATCTACCCGCTCTACGACTACACGCATGCGATCTCGGACGCGCTGGAGAAGATCACCCACTCCATCTGCACACTGGAGTTCGAGGACCATCGTCCGCTCTATGACTGGTGCGTCGAGAACCTGCCGGTTCCGTACCGGCCGTATCAGTACGAGTTCGCGCGGCTGAATCTGACCTACGCGGTTCTCTCCAAGCGCCGGTTGATTGAGCTGGTTGAACTCGGCCACGTCGATGGCTGGGACGATCCGCGCATGCCGACGCTGGTGGGTGTGCGCAGGCGCGGCTACACCCCGGAGGGCATGCAGTTGTTCTGCGAGCGGATCGGCGTGTCGAAGGCCGATTCGTGGATCGACATGAGCGTGCTCGAACAGGCGATCCGCGATGATCTCGAGCCCAGGGCTCCGCGCGCGGCAGTGGTGCTCGACCCGCTGAAGCTGGTGATCGACAACTTCCCCGCCGACCTGCGCGAGCCGTGCACGGCACCGGTCCACCCGCACCGGCCCGAACTGGGCAGGCGCGAATTCGCGCTCACCCGCGAGCTGTGGATCGAGCGCGAGGACTTTGCCGAACAGCCGCCGAAAGGCTATTTCCGCCTGTCGCCGGGGGCCGAAGTCCGGCTGCGCTATGCCTACGTCGTGCGCTGTACCGGCTGCGAGAAGGACGCCGACGGCCGGGTGACCGTCGTGCACTGCGAGTATCTGCCCGACACCCGCAGCGGCACCCCCGGCGCCGATGCGAAGAAGGTGAAGGGCAACATCCACTGGGTGTCGGCGGTCGACGGCGTGCCGGCGGAAGTACGACTGTATGACCGCCTGTTTGCCGTGCCGCACCCGGGAGCCGGGGACCGCGACTACAAGCTCGACCTGAATCCGCAGTCGCGCACGGTGATCCGGGCCTGGTGCGAGCCCGGGCTGGCGGCGGCGCAACCGGAGCAGCGCTTCCAGTTCGAGCGCCACGGCTACTTCGTTGCCGACCGGTACGACTGCCGGCCCGGCGCGCTCGTGTTCAATCGCGCCGTGACGCTGAAGGATTCCTGGACGAAGCGCTGAGCGCAGCGCCGGCACTGTCGCGTCCCGGTCGGCGCGGTGCGGCGGTCGGACCGAAGGCGGGCGCGGGGGACGCATGGCCTGATCGAGCGCGTCGCGCAGCCCGCGCAGTCGAGTGCCGAGCAGCAGCCCGACGCAGCCGTGGATGAGCTGCTCGCCTGTGGTGTCTTGCCGGTGGTTTCGCGCGGCGCAGCACTGCGATCCAGGCCCTTCATCATTTCGAAACACATTTCCACGATACTGGAAACATTGAATGTGAGACCGCCGTCACTGCGCTTGCCACCCTTGCCCGGCCCGATCGCCTCCAGATTTTCCGCACGCTGGTCGTCGCCGGGCAGGCAGGGCTCGCGCCGGGCGTGCTCTGCGTGGAACTCGGGTTACCTGCGGCCACTCTTTCCTTTCACCTGAAGGCGCTGCTGCACGCGGGGCTTGTCGCCCAGAGCTGCCAGGGCGCCACCGCGCCGACTGTGCCTGCGTGCGCTCGCTGACCGATTACCTGCCCGACAACTGCTGCCAGGGCGAGCCCTGTGTGGTCGAGGTGCAGCCCGCGACCGGCTGCCGCGAAGTTGCATGACCCGGGGCCGCCAGCCCGACACCCGAGACACCGTGACTCCATGCCGAGCGGTCACGCCCCTTGTACTCCTCGAAAGCCTTGGCCCGACATGAGCGAACGAGTCTGGAACGTCATCTTCGGGTGCACTGGAACCCCGGCGCGATCGATCATTGCCGAGAGCCTGATGAACCACCTTGGCAAGTCCCGGTCCAGGGCGTGGCCGGCCGGAAGTTTTCCGCCAGGCGAGATCAAGCCGAATACGCTCAGAGCGCTCAGCGACATGCGCCCGCCGGTCGATGGCCCGCGCAGCACGAGCTCGGACGAATTCACCGGACCGGACGCGCGAGAACTCGATCTCGTGTTCACCGTCTGTGACCGGGGAGCGGGCGAAGTCTGCCCGATCTGGCCAGGCCAGCCGATGACGGCGCACTGGGGCATGCCCGACTCCGCCGAGGCCACCAGGACGCCCGAGCATGCCGAGCGGCAGTTCAAGGACACGGTGGTTACCCTGAAGCGGCGCATCGAACTGCTGCTGGCGCAGCCGGTGAGCGCCCTCGATCGCCTGATCCTCGGGTGCGAACTCGATCGCATCGGACGTGGTTGAGCCGGGCGATGACCACGCACGTCCTGATTCTCTGCACCCACAACTCCGCGCGCAGCGTCCTGGCTGAAGGCATGCTCGGCCACTGGGCGCGACGACTCGGTCGCGACGTGCAGGCGCACAGCGCCGGCAGCGCACCGAGTGGCCGTGTCAATCCACTGGCGCTCTGGGCGCTCGAGCGGGCGGGGGTGGACACGACCGGCTTTCACAGCAAGTCGTGGGACGCCTTCACCGCAGAGCACAGCCCCCGAATGCGGGTGGTGATCACGGTCTGCGATGCCGCGGCTGGCGAAACCTGCCCGATCTGGCCGGGCAACCCCGTGCGCGTGCACTGGGGATATCCCGATCCGTCGAACGCGCCGGGGGGCGTCGAGGCGATCGCGCAGGCTTTCGAACTCACCCGCCAGGCGATCGGCTACCGGATGCTCCAGCTGCTTGCGTTGCCGATCGATACCCTTTCGGACGCCGCACTGAGCGATGCGCTGGGCGCGATCGCGAAGGCCTGATCGATGGACCTCGCGCGCCGGCTGTTCGCCGAGTGGCTGGGCACAGCGCTGCTGCTCGCGATCGTCATCGGCTCGGGGATCATGGCCGAGCGCCTCGCCGGGGGCAACGCTGCCGTGGCGCTGCTCGCCAACACGCTCGCCACGGTCTGGGGCCTGTACATCCTGATCGAGGTCTTCGGTCCGGTGAGCGGGGCGCACTTCAACCCGGCGGTGTCGGCGGTGATGGCCTGGACGGGCGCGCTGCCCCGCGCGCGTCTGCTGCCCTATGTCGCCGCCCAGCTGGCCGGTGCCGCCTGCGGGGCGTGGCTCGCGCACGCGATGTTCGAGATGGACATCCTGCAGTGGTCGCTTCGCGAGCGCACCGGACCTGCGCAATGGGTGGCCGAGGCGGTGGCCACCGCGGGGCTGCTGCTGGTGATCCTGCGCGCGCCCGCGGCGCGTGTGTCGTCGATGGTCGGCGCCTACATCGGCGCGGCCTACTGGTTCACCGCCTCCACCTCCTTCGCCAATCCCGCGGCCGCCTTCGGCCGGATGTTCAGCGACAGCTTCGCGGGCATCGCGCCAGCCGATGTCCCAGGCTTCGTGATCGCGCAGTTCGTCGGCGCAGCGATCGGACTGGCCGCGCACCGTGCGCTCGGCGAAAGGGAGCCCGCTCGCTGAGCCGTTGTGTTCGACCTCGAGCTGCGACCCGAACGACGTCCGCTCTGCCTGCCCGCCGCGACCCACGCGCGGCGGCACGCGGGCGGCGAGGCTGCCGCGCTCGACTACGATCCGGTCTGCTCCTGCCAGGACTACCGCGACCTGCAGGTCGTCAGCATCCACGTCATGCGCGCGAGTGCCGTGGAGGCCGCCGTGCGCGTGCAGTTCGTCAACGCCGGCCAAGCCGTGCGACTGACCCGCGAACTCGAGCGAACTTCCGCGCGAACGCCATGGCGTATCGCTGACATCCGTGATCGCGACGGCAGCCTGGTCGTGCGGCTCGCCGAGCGGCCGCCGGCAACGCGCTGATCCTCGCGTGCAACCGGGCTTCAGGTCTTGCGACATGTCCAGCGGCACGCGTCAGGCCGGTGTTCGCCGTCCACTCGCAGCGCAGGCGGGATGCGCAGGAACCTGCGCTGCGCCGCCGCGCTGCGCGCCGGCGAGCGCGTGGCGGCGATCTTCGGCCTGACCTGGCGGCGAACGCGATCGGCCATGATCCCTTCGCCTGCCCGCACGATCAGCGGCCGGGCAGCAGGCACGAGCGCTGCCGCTGCCGGCAGAGCCCGCCGTTGCGCTCTCAGCGCCCGGGAGGCGCTGCCGGCCGCTCCGCGAGTTCGCGTACCAGCCAGTCGCCGCGGCGCAGTTGCGCCCCGCGCGCACCGCGCCAGCCGCCGCCGCCCATCGCCAGATCGAGGTGGCGGCTGTCCTCGCTCGAGCGCACGGCGATGCCCAGTTCAGGGGCATACCAGTCGATCTCCTGCCGCTCGGTCTGGGTGCGGAAGAAATCGCTGTCGCCCATGAACAGGTCGCGCTCGATACGCAGGGTGCGGAACTCCCCGGCCGGTACCCGTACGGTCTCCCACCGCCCGACGCGCAGCATCAACGTCACCTGCCGCGGGCGGCTGCCGTCGCTGTCGCGGGCGATCGCGTCCTGCCGCTGCGAGCCCGCGGCCAGCGGCGGCAGCACGCGCAGCGCCGGCTCGAAGGTCGTGCGCAGTCCGTCGCCGCGTACCCACGCGAGCAGTCGTCCCTCGGCGTCGAATTCCCGGGCGACGATCGGCGCGAGCGCTCGGCCGAAGCCCGCGTTGCCGGCCTCTGCGTAGGCATAGCCGTCCAGCCGCGCCCCGGTCGCAGTGAAGCTCAGTTCGGCGCGCGCCTGCAGGGCCGCGGTGTAGCCGTTGCGCACGTCGAACACGAACACGCTGCCCGCGGCGGGCGGCGGGCGCGCGTCGATCGCGTCGCCGGTACCCGTCGGCGTGGCGCAGCCCGAGATCGCGATGGCGACCCCGGCGGCGGCCAGCGTCAGCAGACGGCGGCGTGCGGGATCCGGCGTCCCGCAGTCTGGAGAGGCACCCTGCAGCATCGAACGCCCGCCCGGCGGCGCCATCGTGCGGCGCGCAGCCTGCGGGCGGTTGTGCTATTGATCTTGCGAGTGTGCGCCGTGCGCGCGCCGCCCTCAACCCCGGCGGCT
>CANGUQ010000105.1 GCA_947456915.1 Betaproteobacteria bacterium | reverse complement strand
GCAGCCGGCCCCGCCCGGGCTGCGGAGCTGGCGCTCGTGGTCGCTGCGTCCGGGGCCGGGGCGCACGCCCGTGCTGGATGGCTGCACCCGGTACGCGTACCGGGGCCGGCTGCCGGCCAGCCGCCGGGCCACGGGTCAGGCCTTGCGCCAGACGACGCGGTTCACGTAGTCGGTGTAGCTCAGGATCAGCCGGAGCACCTTCTCCGAGACCGCAGGCCGGTGATAGTCGGCCACCGGCGCGAGCGTGCGCGCACGGCCATCGCCGGCACGCGACTGCGTCGCCAGCACCTTCAGCCCTTGCAGGACGCGGTCGACGTCGAGCCCGACCATCATCACCGCGCCTTCCTCCATCGCCTCGGGGCGTTCGTGCGCCTCGCGCAGGTTGAGTGCGGGAAAGTCCAGGATCGAGGACTCCTCGCTGATCGTTCCGCTGTCGGAGAGCACCGCGTGCGCGTTCGTCTGCAGCTTCACGTAGTCGAGAAAGCCGAACGGGGCGTGCAGCTCGACCAGCGGATCGAGGGTGACGCCGCGTTCGGCGAGGCGATTGCGCGTGCGCGGATGGGTGCTGAAGATGATGCGCTGGCGGAACTTGCGCGCGACCGCGTCGAGCAGCCGGGCGATGCGCTCGAGGCCGCCTGGAGCATCGACGTTCTCTTCCCGGTGCAGACTGACGACGAAGTAGGCATGTGCCGTCAGACCGAGCCGGCTCAGCACGTCCGAGCGCTCGATCAGCGGCCGGTAGTGCTCCAGCACCTCGAACATCGGGCTGCCGGTCTTGATCACCCGGTCCGACGGCAGACCTTCGCGCAGCAGATGCTCGCGAGCAAGGTCGCTGTAGGGCAGATTGACGTCGCAGATATGGTCGACCAGCCGGCGGTTGATCTCCTCGGGAACGCGATCGTCGAACGAGCGGTTGCCGGCCTCCATGTGAAACACGGGTATCTTCCGCCGCTTGGCAGCGATCGCCGCGAGGCTGCTGTTGGTGTCGCCCAGGATCAGCAGCGCTTCGGGCGCTTCGGACATCAGCAGCGGATCGAGCCGGATCAGCGTCTGTCCGATGGTCTCCATCGGCGTTGCGCCGGCGGCGGCCAGAAAGTGGTCCGGGCGGCGGATGCCCAGTTCCTCGAAAAAGACGTCGTTCAGACCGTAGTCGTAGTTCTGACCGGTGTGCACCAGGCACAGCTGAGTTGCCTGGTCGAGGCGAGCGATCACCCGCGAGAGGCGGATCAGCTCGGGTCGGGTGCCCACGACCACCATTGTCCGCATCTTCTTCACGGCTGGCGGCCTTCCTGGCAGCGGACGGTATCGCGGCGCCGGTTCACCGCGCAGCCGCCAGCAGGTCTACGGCCTCGGCGCGGAACTCCGGCAGCGTGGCCAGCAGCCGCTTCACCTGGGCGACGCTCAGTCGCTGCGTGCTGTGCGACGTGTAGTCCTCCAGCGCCACCTCGCGCCTGTCTCCCTCCGAGAAGTACTTGCTGTAGTTGAGGTCGCGCACGTCCATCGGCACTCGGAAATAGTCGCCCATGTCCTGCGCCCGAAGCAGTTCCTCGCGGCTGGCCAGCGTCTCGAAGATCTTCTCGCCGTGGCGCATGCCTATGCGCTTGACCCGGCCGTGGCCGCCCAGCAACTCGTTCAGCGCCAGCGCGAGATCGCCCAGCGTGCAGGCGGGTGACTTCTTGATGAAGACATCGCCGGGCTGGGCGTGCCGGAACGCAAACAGGATCAGGTCGATCGCCCCGGTGAGCGGCAGCAGGAACCGTGTCATCGAAGGCTCGGTGACCGTCATGGGCTTGCCCTCGCGCAACTGGCGCACGAACAGCGGAATCACCGAACCGCGCGACAGCATCACGTTGCCGTAGCGCACCGCTGCGATCACCGTGTCGCGGTGCTGCGCGGAGCGCGCTGCCTCGCGCGCCGCGGACTGCGCGACCTTCTCCATCAGCGCCTTGGTCATTCCCATCGCATTGATCGGATACACGGCCTTGTCGGTGGACAGCACGATCACCTTGCGCACCTTGTGCGCGATGGCCGACTCGACCACGTTATGGCTGCCCACGATGTTCGTGTAGACCGCCTGCATCGGGAAGAATTCGCACGAGGGCACCTGCTTCAGTGCCGCGGCATGGAACACGTAGTCGACGCCGCGCATCGCCGCGTCGACGCTCTCGCGGCTGCGCACGTCGCCGATCATGAACTTCACCGATGGATCGCCCATCTCGATGCGCATCAGCTCCTGCTTGAGTTCGTCGCGGCTGAAGATGCGGATCTCGCGCACCTTCATCGCGCGCAGTCGATCGAGCACCGCGCGTCCGAAGGAGCCTGTTCCACCGGTGATCAGCACCGTCTTGTTCTTGATCGTCTCAGCCATGGATGGGGCGAGCGTGAGCGAACCGGGCCGGTCGCGGGGCGCAGCGATTATCGGCCTGCGGCAGGCGATAAGGCAACCTGCGGGCAGCTGGCGGAACGGGCCGGCGACACGGGCGTCGGACGCACGGACTCCGATATACTCGCCCTGGAGCTGCCGTCGGCACCCGGCCCGGGATGCCCGGTCGGGGGATTCGGTCAACGGATGGCGCCAGTCCCGATCACGGAAGGGTCCCGGTCGCGGCCGACCGGAAGACTGCCGGCGCGAGGATGGCCGACCGGATGACGGCCGAAGGGACGACGGCCGGTATCGTGGCGAATGCAGCCGTGCTCGCAGCTCCCACCTTCGCCACGTCCGCCCGCCAGGCCTCCCCGACCTTGACCGCTGCAACGACCCGAAGCCGGCTGCTCGCCCGCCTGAACGACCGCTCGGCCGTGATCGGAATCATCGGGCTGGGCTACGTCGGACTGCCGTTGATGCTGCGCTTCAGCGAGGTGGGGTTTCGCACCCTTGGCATCGACATCGACCCGGACAAGGTGGAGCAGCTCAGCGCCGGCGCCAGCCACATTCACCACATCGACTCGGCCGACGTGGCCCGTGCGCGCGGGCGCGGCATGCAGGCGAGTACCGACTTCTCCCGCGTCGCGGAGATGGACGCGGTGATTCTGTGCGTGCCGACGCCGCTCGACGAGCATCGCGAGCCGGACCTGTCCTACGTCATCGGCACGGTGGAAGCTGCGCTGCCCTGGTTGCGCGCCGGCCAGGTGGTATCGCTGGAGAGCACGACCTACCCGGGTACCACCGATGAGGAGTTGCGCCCGCGCATCGAAGGCAGGGGGCTGCGTGTAGGCGAAGACCTGTTCCTCGTCTTCTCTCCGGAGCGCGAGGATCCGGGCAACCCGCGCTACAGCACGGCCTCGATTCCGAAGGTGTGCGGAGGCACCACGGCGCAGTGCCTGGAGGTCGGGCTCGCGCTCTACCGCGGCGCGATCGATCAGGTGGTGCCGGTGAGCTCCACGCGCGTGGCCGAGCTGACCAAGCTGCTGGAGAACATCCATCGCGCGGTGAACATCGGGCTGGTCAACGAGATGAAGATCATCTGCGATCGGATGGGTATCGACGTGCACGAAGTCATTCGCGCGGCCGCGACCAAGCCGTTCGGGTTCGTGCCGTACTACCCCGGCCCGGGCCTGGGTGGCCACTGCATCCCGATCGACCCGTTCTACCTCACCTGGAAGGCGAAAGCGTACGGCGTCAACACCCGGTTCATCGAGCTCGCCGGGGAGATCAACAGCCGGATGCCCGAGTGGGTGATGGGCAAGGTCACCGAGGCGCTGAACGCTCGGGCGCAGGCGGTCAACGGCGCGTCCATCCTGGTGCTGGGCATCGCCTACAAGAAGAACGTCGGCGACATGCGCGAGTCGCCTGCGGTCGAACTGATGGAACTGCTCGCCGCGCGCGGCGCGAAGGTGGCCTACAGCGACCCTTACGTGCCGGTGTTTCCGCGCATGCGCAAGCATCGGTTCGAGCTGGCGAGCGTCGCGCTGTCGGCGCCGGTCGTGGCCGGATTCGATCTCGTCCTGCTGGCGACCGATCACGACGGCTTCGACTACGCGATGATCCGCGAGCACGCCAGGCTGATCGTCGACACGCGCGGGGTCTACGCCGATGGCGGCGCGAACATCGTGAAGGCCTGACGTGGTCACGTATCCCGCGCCCATCCGTGATCGCCGGCTGCGCATCGCGCTCGCCGGCTGTGGACGGATCGCCGCCAATCACTTCGCGGCGCTCGCCCAGCGCAAGGACGACGTCGACCTGGTGGCGGTGTGCGACGTCGATTCTGCGGCGCTCTCGAAGGCGAGTGAACTCACCGGTGCCCGCGGTTTTGCCTCGTACGCGCAGATGCTCGCCGGCAGCGGCGCCGCGCGCGTTGCGAGCGGACCCGCAGCGTGAGCGAGGCAACGAACCTTTCGGACAAGCCCGAGATCGTGATCGTTGCCGGTCGCGGGGAGCGGCGCTACTGGCTCGACCTGTGGCGCTATCGCGAGCTGTTCTGGTTTCTCGCCTGGCGCGACATTCTGGTTCGCTACAAGCAGACGGTGATCGGTGTGGCGTGGACGCTGCTGCGGCCGCTGCTCACGCTGATCGCCTTCACGCTGGTGTTCGGCAAGCTCGCCGGGCTGGAGTCGGGCGGGCTGCCCTACGCGCTGATCGTGATCAGCGGCCTGCTGCCCTGGCTGTTCTTCGCCAACGCGTTCAGCGAGGCGGCCAACAGCATGATGGACAACGCGAGTCTGATCACCAAGGTGTACTTCCCGCGCATCATCATTCCGGCCAGCGCGGTGATCGTGAGCCTGGTCGAACTGCTGCTGTCGTTGCTGATCCTCGCCGGCCTGCTGCTGCTGTACGGGCACTGGCCCGGGTGGCCCATCCTGCTGCTGCCGCTGTTCGTCGCGCTCGCCTTCGCAGCGGCGGTTGGCGCCGGCCTTTGGCTTGCCGCGCTGAACGTCAAGTACCGCGATTTCCGCTACGTGATCCCGTTCGTCGTGCAGATCGGCCTTTACGTGTCGCCGGTGGGGTACACCAGCGCGCTGGTGCCCGAGGCGTGGCGACTCGCGTTCTCGCTCAACCCGATGGTGGCGGCGATCGACGGGTTTCGCTGGTCGGTACTGGGCGCCGGGCACGAGCCGTGGTGGCCTGGATTCGCCGTGTCGTGTTCGGTGGTTGCGCTGTTGCTGTTCGTCGGTGTGCGCTACTTCCGTTCGATGGAGAAGAGCTTCTCCGACATGATCTGACCCGCACATGACTGCCGCCATCACCGCCGACCACGTTTCCAAGCGCTTCATGCTCGCCAGCCAGGGGCGGGAGAAGTACTACGCGCTGCGCGACGTGCTCGCCGGCAGTGTGCGCCGGTGGCTGCGCGCAGGCGGCGCGGCGCCGCAGCCCGGCGAGCGCGAGTTCTGGGCGCTGCGCGACGTGGGCTTCGAGATCCGGCAGGGCGAGCGCATCGGACTGATCGGGCGCAACGGCGCGGGCAAGTCGACGCTGCTGAAGATCCTGAGCCGCATCACCGAACCCACGACCGGCACGCTGCGTATCCGAGGGCGGCTCGCCAGCCTGCTGGAGGTCGGAACCGGGTTCCACCCGGAACTCACCGGCCGCGAGAATGTGTGGCTGAGCGGGGCGATCCACGGACTGTCTCGGCGCGACATCGCCCGGCGGTTCGACGAGATCGTGGCGTTCGCCGAGGTCGAGCAGTTCCTGGAGACGCCGGTCAAGCGCTACTCGAGCGGGATGTACGTGCGCCTCGCGTTCTCGGTTGCGGTGCACCTCGATCCCGATGCGCTGATCGTCGACGAAGTGCTGGCGGTGGGCGACATCCACTTCCAGAAGAAGTGCCTGGCGAAGATGGAAGACGTGGCGGCCGAGGGACGAACGCTGATTCTGGTCAGCCACAACATGTCGACCATCCTCAGCATGAGCACCCGGTGCATGCTGCTGGACCGGGGGCGGTTGATCGCGCAAGGCGATCCGCAGGCGGTGATTCGTCAGTACCAGAGCTCGGTGCAGGACACCAGCCTCGGCCAGAACGACCTGACGCAGGTCGAGCGCTACGGCAGCGGGGACGCGCACTTCAGGTCGATCGCGCTCGAGGCTCGGGCGGCCGATGGCGCGCCAGCCGAGTTTCCGCAGACCGGCAGCGATCTGCTGTTCACCGTGATGATTCACGCGGTCCGGCCGGTCAACGCAGCGACTGTCGCGCTGATCGTCTACGACGAACTGGGCAACCGTCTCGTGGACGTGAATTCCCTGATCAAGGGCAAGGCGCTGACCCTCGGCGCGGGCGAGACGCGCACCGTGGTGTTTCACCTGCACAACCTGCGCCTGCGGCCGGATCTGTACACGGTGGGGCTGTGGCTGGGCGTGCAGAACGTCGCCGATATCGACGGCATCCGCTACGCCACGAGCTTCCGGATCGAGGCGCGCCGGGAGGATATTCTCTACACGCCGCCGTTTCCGGGGGTCTACATGTGCGAGTTCGACTATCTGCCGCAGGCGGATGCGGCTGCAGATCCGGGTGCCCCCGCGAGCGCCTGCGACGCGCCGGGCCGCAGTGCCGCGGAGTCCATGCCGTGAATCCCTACCTGAAGGAACTCGCCCGCATCGTCCGTCACCCGGTGCAGCGACTGCTGCTGCGCGGGGTGTACAACCGGATCCGGGACATCGAGTACCGCGAATTCAACCGTCGCTATTACGGCATCGAGCAGGTTGCAGAGTATCTGGTCGGCGCACAGATCGAGGGCGACTACTGCGAGTTCGGGGTGTGGCAAGGCACCACGTTCGCCCACGCCTGGCGCACGATGGGTACGCTCTTCCCGGCGATGCGATTCGTTGCCTACGACTCGTTCGAGGGGCTGCCCGAGCCAGCAGGCATCGACGCGCGTGACGGTTACACCAGTCACTTCTACCGTGCGCAGTTCGCCTGCTCGCACGCGGACTTCATCCGCAACATGCGACGTGCGCGCGTCGATCCGGCGAGGCTGAAGACGGTTCAGGGCTGGTTCAGCGACACCTTGCGCGGGCCGGCGGGAGCCACTCACGGCGTGGACCGGATCGCGGTGGCCTGGGTGGACTGCGATCTGTACGAATCGACGGTACCCGTGCTCGACTACCTCACGCCCAGGATCACCGAGGGCAGCGTGGTGGCGTTCGACGACTGGCGCTGTTACCGCAACCTGCCCGACCACGGGCAGCAGCGTGCGGTCGGCGAATGGCTGGCGCGCAACCCCGGTCTCCAGTTGCGCGAACTGCTCTCGTTCGGGTGGAACGGTGTCGTGTTCACCGTGGCCGGCGTGCCGCCGGGCGGATCGTGACCGAACCGCCTGCCTGCCCGGTGTGCAGTGGACGGCTGCGCGCCGTCGGCGAATACATGACGACGCGGAGCCTGTTCGAGGCTTGGCGACCCATCACGTTCTCGAGCGAGCTCGTTGCGCAGCACCAGCGGCAGGCCGCGGGCACGCAGCTCCACGAGTGCGCGCGCTGCGGTCTGGGCATCTTCCTGCCGCAGATCATCGGCACGCCGCAGTTCTACGTCGAGGGGTACAACCTCAGTGGCGCACAGAAGGACTCGGAGTTCGGCTACTCCGAGACGAAGTGGGACTTCGACGTGGCGATCGAGGACGCGGCCGGCTGCACGAGCCTCATCGACGTGGGCTGCGGTACGGGCAACTTCCTGCAGCGCGCCGCGAGCAACGTGGGCACCGTGTACGGCATCGAGTACAACGAACCGGCAGCGGCGCGCGCGCGAGAGAGAGGTCTGCGGGTCTTCGACAGCCTGGAGGCGGTTCCCGCAGCAGGGACGCTGGACGCCGCCTTCAGCTTTCACGTACTGGAACACGTGGCCGATCCAGTGGACTTCATGACGAAGCTCGCTCGGCTGGTGCGTCCGGGCGGCCTCGTGTGCGTGTCGGTTCCCGATCAGGACGGCCCGCTGCGGTTTCTGGACCCCTGCGCGATGAACATGCCGCCGCATCACGCTACCCGCTGGCGTCTGCGCGCGCTTCGCGCACTGGGCGAGCGTACGGGGCTGCAGCTCGAGCGCGTTGCGCGCGAGCCGCTGCTGCTGGAGAACCACAGCTACTGGTCGGTGTCGTGGGTCGCTCACGTACTGCACGGCCGGTCGCCACCCGTGGCTGCGCTCAGGACGATCGTCTCGCTCGGGCTGCGTGCATTCTTCCGTGCGCTGCGCGCGGCGGGGTTGCAGTACTTCCGGCCGCTGCGCGGGCAGTCGATCTACGTGCGCTTCAGGCAGCCGATGGCGCCGGCTGCGGAGCCGCAGCGGCCATGAGCAGGAGCAGGACGTGGGTCTGATGCCCAGTCACATCCGTCTGCTGCTGAGGCTGCACAAGGCCTATCGGTTCGGCGGCCGCGCGTGCGTGCTCGGTAACCAGGACGTCTGGGCGTCGGTGCGCCAGCTCGAGCGCTACTTCGTGCAGGCCGGGTGCACCTGGCATCCACCGGCTGAGCCCGCGCCACACACCAGCCGGCTGTTTCGCGGCGATGCCGATCTCTCGCGGCTTGCGCGCGATTTCGTGCACGCCCGGGTGCTGTTCGAGGCGATGGGTTTCGAGGCGTACGTCGATCTGGACAAGTACGACTACGACCGGCCGGCGATTCTGCACGACCTGAACCTGCCGGTCCCGGAGTCGCTGTGCAGCCGTTTCGGTCTCGTGCTCGACGGCGGAACCGTCGAGCACGTGTTCGATGTACCCGCCGCGTTCGCCAATACCGCAGCATTGGTGCAGCCCGGAGGCTGCGTGATCCACCTGGCATCGCAGGACATGGATCACGGCTTCTACGCGCTCAATCCCTGCCTGTTTCACGACTACTACCGCGTCAACGGCTTCACCGAGTTTCGCTGCTTCCTGATGGCGTCCGACTATCGCGATGTGCTGGAGGACTACGAGCGTCCGCGCCCGTTCTTCGAGTACCGATACGGCATGCCGCTGGAGTGCCTGCTGGAGACGGCCCGCTCGTGGCTGGTGTTCTTCGTCGCACGCAAGGCGTCCACGGTCGATTCGCCGCAGCGGCCCACACAGGGTGTGTTCGCGCCCGACGAGGGGGCGGGAATGCGCCAGTCGAGCTCGGGATTTCGCGAACGGGTACCGGCCGCCTTGCAGCCGCTGCTCGCGCCGCTGCGGCCGCTGCTGCGGCGGTCCCACCGCTGGCTGCGCTGCCGCGCGCAGCGCCGCGGCATCCAGCTGATCTAGCGCGGGAGCGGCGCGCGCATGTGCGGGATCTGCGGCGTGATCGGCCACGGCGCGCAACCGGCGGTCGAGCGCATGGTCGCGGCGATGCACCATCGCGGGCCTGACGATCGCGGCGTGCATTCAACGCCGTTCGCAACGCTGGGTATGGCCCGGCTTGCCGTGATCGACCTGTCGCAGGCAGCGCACCAGCCGATGCCGAGCGGCGACGGGCAGGTGTGGATCGTCTACAACGGCGAGCTCTACAACTACCGCAGCGAGCGCGCCCTGCTGCGGCAGCGGGGACGCACGTTGCGCTCGGCGTCCGACACCGAGGTCGTGCTGCAGATGTATCTCGAGTACGGCGACGCCTGTGTCGAGCGGATGCGGGGAATGTTCGCGTTCGCCATCCTGGACGCCCGTGGTGGCGCCGGTCGCGAGCGCGTGCTGCTCGCCCGCGACCAGCTCGGCGTCAAGCCCCTGCTGTATGCGCGCACCGCAGCCGGCCTCGCATTCGCATCCGAGATGAAGGCGCTGCTCGCTGGCGGATGGGTGGATGCCCAGCCCGACGCGCAGGCGCTGTGGGGGCTGCTGACGTTCGGCTCCGTCGCCCAGCCGCACACGGTAGTGCGCGGGGTAAACATGCTGCTGCCCGGACACCGGATGGTCGTCGATGCCGCCGGCGAGCGCATCGAGCCGTACTGGCGCGCGCCGGGGCGCGACCGCGGGCTCGCCGGCCAGCCCTATTCCGCGCAGGTCGCTGCGCTGCGCGCAGCGCTCGATGCCGCCGTGGCCTCGCAGATGGTGAGCGACGTGCCGGTCGGCGCCTTTCTCAGCGGCGGCGTCGACTCGTCGGCGCTGGTCGCCCTGATGAGCCGTCACAGCGGTGCGCGGATCAGCACCTTCTCGATCGGGTTCGGCGAGGAGGGGCGCGAGCTGGACGAGACCGACGACGCCGCGCGGATCGCGGCACTGCTCGGCACCCGGCACGCGCGCATCCAGATCGATGCACGCCAGGTGGCCGAAGGCATCGGCGCATTCGCACGCGCGCTCGATCAGCCCAGCGTCGACGGCCTGAACTCGTGGCTGGTGTCGGCGTTCGCCCGCCGTGAAGTGACGGTGGCGATCTCGGGCACCGGCGGCGACGAGCTGTTCGCCGGCTATCCGTGGTTCGGGACGCTCGCCGCCGCGGCGGCTGCGGGCGGGCGCCCCGAGGGACGAGCCGCAGCGGCGCT
>CANGUQ010000104.1 GCA_947456915.1 Betaproteobacteria bacterium | reverse complement strand
CCGCGCGCTGCGGTGGCGGCGAACCTTGCCGTGGCGGCAACGTCTGCCGCCGCGCTGCCGCCCCCCGGCTCCCGCCGGCAGTTTGCGGAACGTCCGCAACAAGCTGATTCGAAAGGGATTCCGCAATCGGCGGTTGCCTGGCACGGGAATCGCAATGCCGGCGGTGTCGTCCATTGCGTCGTCCCCGCCATGATCAGTCGCTTCGACCAGCACTTCGACTACCGCCTGCAGGTGATGAACCTGCGCGCCGCGCGCCAGCAGGTGCTCGCCACGAACATCGCGAACGCGGACACGCCGAACTTCAAGGCGCGAGACATCGACTTCGCTGCCGAGCTCAAGCGCATCCAGGGTGCCGGTGGCTTCTCGATGCAGCAGACCCAGGCGGGTCACCTCGCCCCGAAGAGCGGCAGCCCGGGGGGGCACGCCCTGCGCTGGCGCGAAGTGTCGCAGCCGTCGATCGACGGCAACACCGTCGACATGAATCTCGAGATGGCCCGTTTCACCGAGAACGCGCTGCGCTATCAGGCCGATGTCGCGTTCATGCAGTCGCGCATCAGCGGTCTGCAGCGCGCGATCTCCGGGCAATAGGGGAGGCACCGGCATGTCCATCGGCAACGTGTTCCTGATCGCCAGCTCCGCGATGACCGCGCAGTCGCAGCGGCTCAACGTCGTGGCGAGCAACCTCGCCAACGTGGACAGCGCCGCGAGCTCCACCGGCGGCCCGTACAAGGCGAAGCAGGTCGTGTTCAGCGCGCAGCCGGTCAGCGGGGACAAGAGCTCGATCGGGGTACGCGTCGCGCGCGTGCTCGACGACCCGCGTCCGCCGCGGCTGCAGTTCAACCCGAACCACCCGCTTGCCGACGCCCGCGGCTACGTGACGCTGCCCAACGTCGACGCCGTCGAGGAGATGGTCAACATGATCTCCGCGTCGCGCGCCTACCAGACCAACGCCGACGTGATGAATGCGGCGAAGACGATGGCTGCGCGCACGATCTCCCTGCTGCAGGGCTGAACACGCACACCCGATCCGGAGCCGATCCATGTCGCCCGTACTGCCCGCCGCCAACGCCACCGCCAGCGCCATCCCGCGCGCCGCCGTCCCGGGCGACCTGACCACGACGACCGCAGAGACCAGCCAGGACCGGTTCCTGAAGCTGCTGGTGACGCAGATGCGCAATCAGGACCCGCTCAATCCGATGGACAACGCGCAGATGACCTCGCAGCTCGCGCAGATCAGCACCGTCAGCGGCATCGAGAAGCTGAACCTGTCGATGAACGGCATGGCGCAGGCGATGGCCGCGGCCAGCACGCTGCAGAACGCGAGCCTGATCGGGCGCAGCGTCGTGGTGGCGAGCGACGCCCTGCGCTTCGACGGCGTCGGCGCGCCGCAGATCGGCATCGAACTCGCCGGTGCTGCCGACACGGTGAAGGCCTCGATCGTCGACGGTGCCGGCAACGTCGTGCGCAACATCGCGCTCGGCGCGCTGCCGCAGGGCACATCCACCTTCGCGTGGGACGGCCGCAGCGATGCAGGCGCACGCGTGCCCGCCGGCGCCTACGGCATCCGGGTCGACGCGACCGCCGCAGGCAAGGCGGTGACCGCGTCGACGCTGCTCTCCGCCCGTGTGGAGAGCGTCAGCGTCGAGGGCGCGCGCACACGGCTGAACATGCAGGGTCTGGGCGCGGTCGATGTCGCGCAGATCCGGCGCATCGACTGACACAGGGCGCAGCCCCTGGCAACGGCCGTGCGCGCTGCGCGTGCGGCACCCGGACCACCGCAACGACTTCGAATCAACCGAGGAGACCCCGATGAGCTTCCAGACCGGATTGAGCGGATTGAACAGCGCGGCACGCAGCCTCGATGTCATCGGCAACAACATCGCCAACTCGAACGTCTCGGGCTTCAAGGGCTCGCGAGCCCAGTTCTCGGACGTGTTCGCGTCCTCGCTCAACGGCGGCGGCGCAGGGCCGGTCGGCATCGGCACGAAGGTGTCGGAAGTCGCGCAGGACTTCACCCAGGGAACGATCTCGGTCACCAACAATCCGCTCGACGTGGCGATCTCCGGCAACGGCTTCTTCCGGATGTCGCAGAACGGCGTGGTCACGTACAGCCGCAACGGCGAATTCCAGATGAACAGTGCCGGCCAGATCGTCAACGCGCTGGGCAACAACCTGACCGGCTACGGCGTGGACAGCAACGGCAACATCGTCGCCAGCCAGCCGCAGCCGCTGACGATCTCCACGGCCGACGTTCCGCCGACGGCGACCTCGAGCTTCCAGGCGGTGTTCAACCTCGACTCGCGCTCGCCGGCGATCACGCTCGCCTTCGACCCGAACAATCCGGCAACCTACACGAGCACCACGGCCGGCACGATCTACGACTCGCTGGGCAATCAGCACATCGTCGAGCTGTTCTTCGCGCGTTCGACCGTTGCCGGCGTGTGGAACGTCTACGGGACGGTCGACAATGCGGCCACCGCCAACGTGACCGGCCTGCCCGCGACCATCACCTTCAACGCGAGCGGCGCGCTGGCCACCGCGATGCCGGTCGCCGGCGTCTCCATACCGATCACCGGCGGTGCGACGTCGCCGCTCACCCTGCAGCTCGACCTCGCCGGGTCGACCCAGTTCGGTTCGAACTTCAGCGTGAGCGCGCTCAGCCAGAACGGCTTCACCTCGGGCAAGCTCG
This sequence comes from Betaproteobacteria bacterium, assembly GCA_947456915.1. Taxonomy (GTDB): domain Bacteria; phylum Pseudomonadota; class Gammaproteobacteria; order Burkholderiales; family CAIKXV01; genus CAIKXV01. The sequence continues at coordinate 7,670 of CANGUQ010000104.1, read as the reverse complement.
CCGGCTTCAACATCGGCAACGACGGTGTGATCCTCGGCCGCTACAACAACGGTCAGACGCGTACGCTCGGCCAGGTCGTGCTCGCGAACTTCGTCAATCCGCAGGGCCTGCGCCCGCTCGGCAACGGGCAGTTCGTCGAGACCACCGACTCCGGACTGCCGATCACCGGCGCTCCGGACTCCGGCACGCTCGGCGCGCTGCAGTCGGCTGCGCTCGAGCAGGGCAACGTCGACATCACCAAGGCACTGGTCGACCTGATCACCGCCCAGCGCAACTACCAGGCCAACGCGCAGACGATCAAGACGCTCGACTCCGTGCTGCAGACCCTGGTCAACCTGCGCTGACGTCGCTACCGGGCCCGAAGGAAGCGTGCAATGAACCGCTGCGTGCACATCGGACATCGGCTGACACGGCCTGCGAACGGCGCACCGTCTGCGCTGCGCATTCTCGCCGGTGGCGCGCGCACCGCCTTCGTCCGTGCCGCCGCAGCCGGGGGCGTGCGCAGCCGCACCACTTCGCAGCCGCTGCGTGAGGAGTGCTCGTGGACCGCCTGATCTACGTCGCGATGAACGGTGCGCGCTACGCGATGTCGAAGCAGGCGACCACCGCCAACAATCTCGCCAACGTCTCGACCGACGGCTTTCGTGGCCAGTTCAACACCGCGCGCGCGCTCGCGGCGATCGGCCCGGGCCTGCCCACGCGCACCTTCCCGGTCGACTCGACCGTCGGCAGCAACTTCGCGCCCGGCCCGATCGATCGCACGGGCCGGGATCTCGACGTCGCGGTGGAGGGGCGCGGCTGGATCGCGGTGCAGGGTGCCGACGGCCGCGAGGCCTACACCCGCAGCGGCGCGCTGGAGATCAACGCCAACGGCCAGCTGCAGACCAAGACCGGTCTGAACGTTCTGGGCGACGGTGGCCCGATCGCCATTCCGCCCGACTCGCGGGTGAGCATCGCGCGCGACGGCACGGTCTCGACGATACCCACCGTCGGCATCCCGAACATCACCAACGCACTCGGGCGGATAAAGCTGGTCAACCCGCCCGAGGCCAGCCTGATCCGCGGCGACGACGGTCTGTTCCGGCTGCCCGGCGGTGCGCCGGCGCCAGCGGACAACGACGTGGTCCTCGCCTCCGGGGCGCTCGAGCGCAGCAACGTCAATGCGGTGTCGGCGATCACCGACATCATTACCCAGTCCCGACAGTTCGACCTGCAGGTGCGCCTGCTGCAGAACGCCGATCAGAACGCGCGCGCCGCGGCGCAACTGCTCAACCTGAACGTCTGATCGCCCCCACCGTCCACCCAGGACTCCCCCGATGATCCGCTCCCTGTTCGTCGCCAAGACCGGTCTGGAAGCCCAGCAGACCAACGTCGACGTGATCTCCAACAATCTCGCCAACGTCGCCACCAACGGCTTCAAGCGGCAGCGCCCGGTGTTCGAGGACCTGCTGTACCAGACGCTGCGCCAGCCGGGCGCACAGTCTTCCCAGCAGACGCAGGTGCCGTCCGGACTGCAGCTGGGTACCGGTGTGCGCCCCGTGGCCACCGCGCGGATCTTCACCAACGGCAATCTTCAGAACACCGGCAATCCGCTCGATCTCGCGGTCAACGGCAACGGCTTCTTCCAGGTCACGCTGCCCGACGGCACCGTCTCCTACACCCGCGACGGCTCCCTGCAACTCGACAACCAGGGCCAGCTGGTCACCGCCAACGGCTATCCGCTGCAGCCGACGATCACCATCCCGCCGAACTCGATCAGCATCACGGTAGGCGCCGACGGAACGGTCACGGTGGTCGCTCCCGGGTCGTCGACCCCGGTGCAGGTCGGGCAGATCCAGCTGGCCAACTTCATCAACCCGGCTGGTCTGCAGAGCCGCGGCGAGAACCTGTTCCTCGAGACGGCGGCCTCGGGCACTGCACAGACCAACGTGCCCGGCAGCAACGGGCTGGGCTCGATCAGCCAGGGCTTCGTCGAGACCTCGAACGTGAACGTGACCGAGGAACTGGTGAACCTGATCACCGCGCAGCGGGCGTTCGAGATCAATTCGCGCTCGATCACCGCTTCCGACCAGATGCTGCAGCGGCTGACCCAGCTCTGATGAGCGGGTGCTCCGCGCCGAAGACGGAACAGATGACCATGACCTCGATTCGCAAGTCCCTCCTCGCCATCGCCGCCTGCCTCGCAGGCGCCGGGTGCGCCACCGTGCCGCCGACCAACGTGCACCAGCCGATGAGCGCACGACCGGAGGTGCAGGCACGGCCGCAGCCGGTCGACGGCGCGATCTTCCAGGACTCCACCGCCCGGCTGCTGCTGTTCAACGACCGGCGTGCGCGCTTCGTCGGGGACACGATCACCGTCACCATCGAGGAGAAGCTGCAGGCGAGCAACTCGACCTCGAGCAGCGCTGCGCGCAAGGGTGCAGTCAGCGCGACGGTACCGACCATCGCCGGCGTTCCCGGCAGGACCTTCCAGGGCCTGGACATCAGCGCCAGCTCGAACAACTCGCACGCGGGATCGGGCGGGGCTTCGACCAACAACACGCTCGCCGGGACCATCGCAGTCACCGTGATCGAGGTGTATCCGAACGGCAACCTGCTGGTCTCGGGCGAGAAGCAGGTGGCGATCGGGCAGAACACCGAGTACATCCGCTTCTCGGGCGTGGTCAATCCGGCCAATGTGACCGCCGCGAACACCGTCTCCTCGACGCGCGTGGCCGACGCCCGGATCGAGTTCCGCGGCTCGGGCTACGTCAGCGAGGCGCAGCGGATGGCGTGGCTCGCCCGCTTCTTCCTGACCTTCCTTCCGTTCTGACGGAGCGCCCAGCCATGTTCCCGTCTTTCCCGAGCATGCGAGACGAGCGTCTCATCGGTGCCCTGCGCACCGCGCCGCAGCCGCGCGCGGCGGCGGCGGCGCTGCTGGCCCGAGTGCTGCTCGCCGCATGCCTCGCGCTCACTGCACAGGCCACCCTCGCCCAGACCCGCATCAAGGACCTGGCGACGCTGCAGGGCGCACGGCCGAATCAGCTCGTCGGCTACGGCATCGTGGCCGGCCTGGATGGCAGCGGCGACCAGACCACGCAGACGCCGTTCACCGTGCAGAGCATCGTCAGCATGCTGAGCCAGCTCGGCGTGCAGCTGCCGCCCGGCACCAACCTGCAGTTGCGCAACGTGGCAGCGGTGATGGTGACGGCGACACTCCCGCCATTCGCGCGGCCCGGGCAGAGCCTGGACATCACCGTCTCGTCGATGGGCAACGCGCGCAATCTGCGCGGCGGCACGCTGCTGATGACCCCGCTGCGCGGCGCCGATGGCCAGATCTACGCCGTCGCGCAGGGCAATATCCTGCTCGGTGGTGCCGGTGCCGCGAGCGGCGGGTCGAGCGTACAGGTCAATCAGCTCAACTCGGGCCGCATCCCGAACGGGGCGACCGTCGAGCGCACGCCGGCCACGCCGGTCGGGCAGGGCGACTTCGTGAACCTCGAGCTGCGCGAGGCCGATTTCACCACCGCGACCCGGATGGCGGCGATCATCAACACCACGTTCGGCAACGGCACGGCGCAGGCGCTCGACGCGCGGCACGTGCGCGTGAATGCCCCGGCGGACAGCCATCAGCGGGTCGGCTTCCTCGCGCAGATGGAGAATCTGTCGGTGGCACGCGGTGAGGCGTCCCCGCGGGTCATCATCAATGCGCGCACCGGGTCGGTGGTGATGAATCAGCTGGTCACGGTACTGCCCTGCGCGGTGGCCCACGGCAGTCTGTCGGTGACCGTGAGCTCGGAGCCGGTGATCAGCCAGCCCGGGGCGTTCTCCGGCGGCCAGACGGTGACCACCGAGCGCACCAGCATCGAGGTACGCGCCGAGCGCGGACAGCTCGTGCAGATTCCCGGCAGCCCCACGCTGACCGAAGTGGTGCGAGCGCTCAATGCGGTGGGTGCGAGTCCGCAGGACCTGCTGTCGATCCTGCAGGCGATGCGCGCGGCCGGCGCGCTGCAGGCGGAGCTGGAGATCATCTGATGGACGCGCGCGCGGTGCCCAACGCCTCGTCGCTCGACCCGAACGCGCTCGGCGCCCTGCGCGCGCGCGCGCGCGACTCCGATCCCAGGGCGCTGCAGGCTGCTGCCCGGCAGTTCGAGGCACTGTTCCTCAACCAGCTGCTGAAGAGCATGCGCGAGGCGCAGGTGGGCAGTGGCGAGGACGGTCCGTTCGACAGCAGCGAGCAGCGCACGTTCACTTCGCTGCTCGATGAACAGATGGCCAACCGCATCGCCAACGGCCGCGGCATCGGGCTCGCCGACCTGCTGATCGCGCAGATCGACCGCGCGCGAACGCTGGTGGCGCCGCCGGGCGCAACCGCGGAGGCTGCGGTCAAGAATCCGCCGGCCGCGCCGATAACGGGATCTGGAGACTGAAATGTCCGGCAGCGTCCTGAACATCGGTCTGACCGCGCTGAGTGCCGCCCAGGCAGGTCTGGTCGTCACCGGCCACAACATCAGCAACGCCTCGACGGCCGGCTTCCATCGCCAGCGTGTCGACTCGTCTCCGCAGACCCCCCAGTTCAGCGGCAGCGGGTTCTTCGGTCGTGGCGTGTCGGTCGACAACGTGCGTCGCGCCTACAGCGAGATCCTCGACCGGCAGGTTCAGCTCGCGCAGACACAAAGCTCGTTCTACGAGACCTACGGGGCGCAGATCAGCCAGATCAACAACCTCGTGGCGGACCCGACCTCCGGCCTGTCGCCGGCGCTGCAGGAGTTCTTCCGTGCGGTGCAGGACGTGTCCGCGAGCCCCGCATCGACCACCTCCCGCCAGGCACTGCTGTCGCAGACCGGTGCGCTGGTGTCCCGCTTCGGTCTGCTGGATCAGCGACTGTCCGATCTGCGGTCGGGGCTGAACACGCAGATCGCGAACAGCGTCGATTCGATCAACACGCTGGCCTCGCAGATCGCCAGCCTGAACGGACGCATCGCGACGCTGCGCTCGGGCACCTCGATCGAGCCGAACGATCTGCTCGACCGCCGCGACAACCTGGTGATGGAGCTGAACAAGCTGGTGTCGACGCAGGTGGTGCGACAGAACGACGGCGGCTACAACATCACCATCGGCAGCGGGCAGGCGCTGGTGGTCGGCGAGACGGCGCTGCCGCTGGCGGCGGTGCCGAATCTGGACGACCCGCGGCAGACCGAGGTCGCCTACCAGTTCCCCGGCGCCACGGCCATCATCGACCCGCAGAATCTCAATGGCGGCAGCCTCGGCGCCCTGCTGCGCTTTCGCAGCGATTCGCTCGACGTCGCGCAGAACGCGCTGGGCCGCATCGCAGTCGCGCTGGGTCAGGACTTCAACGCGCAGCACCGGCTGGGACAGGACGTGAACGGTGCGGTCGGCGGCACCTTCTTTCGCGTGCCGGCGCCGACGGTGACGCCGCGCACCGGCGTGACCGCACAGGTGAGCGCGGCCGTCACCAGCACCAGCGCGCTGACCACCAGCGACTACCGGCTGGCCTACGACGGTACCAACTACACGATCACCCGGCTGTCCGACTCCACCGTCAGCGGGCCGTTCGCCACCTTGCCGCAGACCGTCGACGGCCTGGCGTTCAGCCTCGCTTCGGGCACGCCCGTGGGCGGCAACAGCTGGCTGGTGCAGCCCACACGCTTCGGCGCCCGCGATCTGGGCCTGTCCGTGTCCGACCCGGCGCTGGTCGCTGCCGCGGCGCCCGTGCGCTCGGCCGCGGCGATCACCAACCTCGGGACGGCCACGATCGCTGCGCCGGTGGTCGACGCCTCCACCCAGCCACCGCTCAACGCGGCGTTGCGCAACACGGTGACGATCACCTTCAATTCGCCGGCCACGACGTTCAACGTGGTCGACACCACCGCGGCGACGACGCTGGCCACGAACGTCGCCTACACGCCGGGCATGACCATCAGCCACAACGGATGGTCGACCACGATCGCCGGGACGCCGGAGGCAGGCGACACGCTCACCGTGCAGTCGAACACCGGCGGGCGCGGCGACAACCGCAACGCCCTGCTGCTGGCATCGCTGCAGTCGCTGTCGCGGCTGGACGGCGGCACCAGCAGCTACCAGAGCGCCTACAGCGCGATCGTCGGCCGCGTCGGCGCCGATGCGCGGGAAATCGAGGTGTCCGGCCGCGCCCAGCGCGACATCCTCGGAGAGACGCAGAAGGCGCAGCAGTCTCTCGTTGGCGTGAACCTCGACGAGGAAGCCGCCAACCTGATCCGCTTCCAGCAGGCCTATCAGGCTGCGAGCAAGCTGATCTCCGTGTCGTCGAAGCTGTTCGACGACATCCTCGCACTGGAGTGAGGTTCTTCGCATGCGCATCAGCACCAGCACCCTGTTCGACTCCGGCGTCGCCACGATCACCGAGCGTGCGCGCACGCTGCTCGACGTGCAGCAGCAGATCGCCACCGGGCGCCGGGTGGTCACGCCCTCGGACGATCCGATCGCTGCCGGACGCATTCTCGATCTGAGTCAGGCGCAGTCGGCGAACCAGCAGTTCGTCGAGAACGGGGACGCCGCTCGCTCGTCGCTCGCCATCACCGAGCAGACGCTGCAGAGCGTGGTGAGCGCGCTGCAGGACGTGCGCACGGCGATCGTCAACGCCGGCAACCCGGCGCTGGGCGACAGCGGGCGGGCGGTGATCGCGCGCGACCTGCGTGGCCGCTATCAGGAACTGCTCGGGCTCGCCAACGCCACCGACGGGCAGGGCAACTACCTGTTCTCGGGCTATCGGTCCACCACACAGCCGTTCTCGGAGACCTCTCCCGGCAACGTGCAGTACGCGGGCGACCAGGGACAGCGACTGCTGCAGGTCAGCGCATCCCGCTTCATTCCGGTGAGCGATGCCGGATCGGAGATCTTCGACCGCATCCGTACCGGCAACGGAGACTTCCGTGCAGCGGCAGCCACCGCCAACACCGGATCGGGGCGCATCGGCACGGGTGCGCTGACCGATCCGGCAGCGTGGAACGCCACCGCCAATCCGGCGAACTTCACCATCCGCTTCGACGTGAACAGCGCGGCCGTGCCGGCCACCACCACGTACGACATCGTCGACAACGTGAGCGGCAATTCGCTGCTCACCGGCGCTGCGGCCGCGGCGAACGGACCGTACGCACGGACCTATTCGGCCGGGGCGGCGATCCAGTTGCGCAGCGAGGGCGTCGAGCCGGCGTTCAACTTCGGCGCGAACGTGGTCATCGACGGCGCGCCGGCAGACGGCGATACCTTCACGCTGGTGCAGAGTCCGAACCAGAGCGTATTCAGGACCATCGACGATCTGATCGGTGCGCTGTCGCGGCCCGCCAGCGGGTCTTCGCAGAGCGCGCGGCTGACCAACGATCTGACCACGGCGATCGCCAACATCGACCGCGCGATCGATCGTGCGCTGGAGGTCCAGACCGCCGTCGGCGCGCGGTCGCGGGAGGTGGAGATCACGCAGAACACCAATCGCGACATCGCCGTGCAGTACGACGAGACGCTGAGCAGTCTGCGCGATGTCGACTACACGAAGGCAATCAGCGACCTGACGCTGCAGCAGACGCTGCTCGAGGCGGCGCAGAAGTCGTTCCTCCGCGTGCAGAACCTCAGCCTGTTCCAGCTGCTGTAGCCGCCGGCTGGAGCACGCTGCAGGGCGGGGCGTTCACGCGGGG
>CANGUQ010000103.1 GCA_947456915.1 Betaproteobacteria bacterium | reverse complement strand
TCGGCCGCTCCTGTAGCGCGAGGTCTTGCGATCCCCCGCTTTCTCCCTCAGGTCGTATGCGGTATTAGCCCACCTTTCGATGGGTTATCCCCCACTACAGGACACGTTCCGATGCATTACTCACCCGTTCGCCACTCTACTCAGGGTTGCCCCCTTTCGCGTTCGACTTGCATGTGTAAGGCATGCCGCCAGCGTTCAATCTGAGCCAGGATCAAACTCTTCAGTTCGATTCCTTGCAATAGTTTCTCGCTCGCAGAAATTACCAAGAATCCGCATCCACCCAACCAAGGCCCTCTCGAACCTCAACCAGGTAAACGCGACTTCCTTTCTTTCCGTGCAAGCACTCAGTCTCTTCGTGCCCTCGCCCCTCGTACACTCAGGCTCTCACCCTCGTGAATCCAGAACTCGGGCCGCTTCCACCAAGCACCCACACCTATCGGCTGTAGTTTGTTAAAGAGCGGCAGCGGCGGCGTTGCGGGTGACGATTCGGAGCAGGCTCCGGGGCAACGACGTGCTGCAAAGAAGCGGAATTATAACGGGGAAATTCCTGCCGTCAAGCGATATTCATCCACGAAGGCACACTCGCTGGTGACGAAGCGATGGCGGCCGTGGCGAATTGGAGACGACAGGCTGGGTTGACGCCGGTTCAAGGCCACGGCAGAGCGGTTCAGCTGACGCGTACCCGTGCGAACCGGCGCTTGCCGACCTGCAGCAGCAGTTCCTCGCCGGCCGCGACAACGCGAGCGCGGTCGGTCAGCCGATCGCCATTCACCTTCACCCCGCCCTGATCGATCATGCGCAGCGCCTCCGAGGTGCTGGCGGTGAGCGCGCACTGCCTGATCAGTTGTGCGATGGACATCGTGCCGCCCGGTGCCGTGATGTCGAACTGCGGCAAGTCCTGTGGCAACTCGTCGCGACGAAAGCGCGCATCGAAGGCCTCCGCTGCCGCAACCGCAGCGGCGTCGTCGTGAAAGCGGGCGACGATCTCGCGGGCGAATTCTGCCTTCACGTCGCGCGGATTGCGTCCGCCCGCCACCTCGCTCCTCCACTGCTCGATCGCCCGCGCGGAACGCAAGGACAGCAGGTCGATGTAGCGCCACATCAGCTCGTCGGAGATCGACATCAGCTTGCCGAACATCTCCCCGGGCGCATCCGTGATGCCGATGAAGTTGCCGAGCGACTTCGACATCTTGTTCACGCCGTCGAGGCCCTCGAGCAGCGGCATCGTGAGCACGATCTGCGGCGCCTGCCCGTGCTGGCGCTGCAGTTCGCGGCCCATCAGCAGATTGAAGGTCTGATCGGTTCCGCCGAGTTCGACGTCGGCGCGCAGCGCGACGGAGTCGTAGCCCTGCACGAGCGGATAGAGGAATTCGTGGATCGCGATCGGCTGCTCGCTGCGGTAGCGCTTGCTGAAGTCGTCGCGCTCGAGCATGCGCGCCACGGTATGCGATGCGGCGAGCCTGATCATGCCCGCCGCCCCCATCTGCTCGAACCAGGTGGAGTTGAACGCAACCTCGGTCAGCTGCGCGTCGAGTACCTTGAACACCTGTTCGCGGTACGTCTGCGCGTTCTGCGCGATCTGCTCGCGCGACAGGGGCGGGCGCGTCGCCGACTTGCCGGTCGGGTCGCCGATCATCCCGGTGAAGTCGCCGATCAGGAAGATCACGTGATGCCCCAGCTCCTGGAACTGGCGCATCTTGGTGAGCAGCACGGTATGGCCGAGGTGAAGATCGGGAGCGGTAGGATCGAACCCGGCCTTGATGCGCAGCGGGCGCCCGCTGCGCAACCGCTCGATCAGGTCTGCACGCGAGATCAGGTCGACGCTGCCGCGCGCGATGCGCTCGATCTGCGCTTCGACGCCCGCTGGCGACGCATCAGGCAGGCTGCCATCGTTCACCGGATTCTCCACCAGGTTGCGTCCGGCGCCCTGTCTGTCTGCAGCGGGCTGGGCCGGCTCACGGTTTCTGCTAATGTGCGAAGTTGCCTGTCGGATCAACGACCGACTCTGTCATTCTGCTCTGCCGGCGCACCCGCCGGTCGATCCAGCCGGGTGCCGCATGCCTCGATCGTGCGCAGCACTGCGCGGTGATCGGACACGCCGTCGCCGACGCAGATGAATCCGCGTCGTCGCCTCGCGCAGCTCCGGCACCGAAGTTCGCTCCGGGCACGCACGCCGCGCGCCAGTACCAGACCCCGAGCATCGATCCACCCCGACCGCTCCTGCCCGTGCCTGATTTCCACGCCCTGCTGAACCGTCTGCCGAATGCGCTGCGAGTGCGACGCTCGCCCGCACAGCCGGGCGTGCCCGGCGGACCCGCAACGTCGCCTCGGCGCGCGATTCTAGCGGAAACCCCCGCTGTCCCCGGCTCGCACCGGCGCTGGCACCGGGCGTGGATCGTCGCGGCCGCCATCCCCTTGTTCGGCGGCGTGGCTGCGTTCGGCATCGCGCCCGACACGCTCGACACGAGGGTGGCAACGCGGACCGTGCTCGAGCCGGTGTCCCTGCCCCAGGCCCTGCTGCAGCCCGACGGAGACAGATTCGTGCGCGAGGAGCGGGTGCGCGAGGGCGACACGGTTGCCGGCGTGCTCGCGCGACTGGACATCCGCGATCCGCAAGTGATCGACCGCATCCGCAACGAGACCGCACTGCGGCCGCTGCACCAGCTGGTGCCCGGACGCGCACTGCGCGCCGAGACCGCAGCCGACGGTCAGTTGCAGTGGCTCGAGTACATCATCGCGCGCGAGCGGCTGCTGCGCCTCGAGCGTGGCGCCGAGGGCCGACTGACCGTCTCGGACGCGCCGCTGGAAGTCGAGCGCCGCGTCGAGATGAAGTCCGGCGAGATTCGCAGCTCGCTGTTCGCCGCCACCGATGCGGCGAACCTGCCCGATTCGGTCGCCACCCAGCTCGCCGAGATGTTCGCCTCGGACATCGACTTTCACCGCGACATCCGCCGCGGCGACACCTTCACGGTGGTGTACGAGTCCTTCTACTTCCGCGGCGAACGGCTGCGCGTGGGGCGTGTGCTCGCCGCCGAGTTTCTCAACGGCCGGCGCGCGTTCCAGGGCGTCTGGTTCGAAGACAGCGCCGGCGAGGGTGGCTTCTACACGCCGGCAGGCCTGAGTCTGCGGCGCGCGTTCATGCGCTCGCCACTGGAGTTCAGCCGGGTCACCTCGGGGTTCAGCCACGCGCGCATGCACCCGGTGCTCAACGAGATCCGCGCCCATCGCGGGATCGACTACGCGGCGCCGGTGGGCACGCCGATCAAGGCTGTCGCCCACGGCACGGTGGAGTTCGCCGGCAGACAGGGCGGCTATGGCAACGTCGTCATCCTCGCACATCGCGACGGCGTCACTACCGTGTACGGTCACATGCACGGCTTCTCGCCGAAGATCCGCAAGGGTGCACGGGTCAATCAGGGCGAAGTGATCGGCACCGTCGGCATGACCGGCCTTGCGACCGGGCCGCACCTGCACTACGAGTTCCGCGTGTCCGGCGTACACGTCGATCCGATGAAGGCGAAGCTGCCCGAAGCGCAGCCGATCACTGCCGCGCTGCGGCCCGCGTTCGAGCGCACGACAGCCGAGTACTCGGAGAAACTGCGCATCCTGCGCGGCTCCAACCTTGCCCGGCTCGACTGACCGCACGCAGCAGGCCTGCGTGCGCGCAGCCCCTCCGAGTCCACGCTCCGGACCTGCGGCGTGAGCGTGCACAGCCCACCGGAGATCTACGTCGGTCTGATGTCCGGCACCAGCCTGGACGGCGTCGATGCGATCGTGGCCGACTTCGCTGCAGCCATGCCGCGCGTTCTGGGCAGCGCCCACGTCGAGTTCGACGCGCCGCTGCGCGCGACACTGCTGCGCCTCGCAGCAGCGGGCAGCGACGAGATCGACACCGCGCATGCCGTCGGGCTGACGCTCGCCGATCTCTATGCGCACGCCGCGCAGGCAGCGATCGCCGCAGCGGGCGTCACCGCGGTTGCGGTGCGCGCGATCGGCTGTCACGGCCAGACCGTCCGCCACCGCCCCGAGCGCGGCTACACGGTGCAGCTCGGCAACGCTGCCGCGCTCGCCGAGCACACCGGCATCGCGGTGGTCGCCGACTTCCGTGCGGCCGATCTCGCAGCCGGTGGGCAGGGCGCGCCCCTCGCACCGGGCTTTCACGCCGCATTCATGGCACACGCGCGGCTCGAGCGCGTGGTGCTCAACCTGGGCGGCATCGCCAACATCACCCGGCTGGCGGCTGGCCAGCCGGTGATCGGCTTCGACTGCGGACCGGCGAACATCCTGCTCGATGCGTGGACGCAGCGGCATCTGGGCGAGCCCTACGACCGGGACGGGAACTGGGCGCGCAGCGGGCGCGTCGATCCTGCGCTGCTCGCCCGCCTGCTCGACGACCCCTATTTCTCGCACCCGCCACCGAAGAGCACCGGGCGCGAACGCTTCAATCTCCACTGGCTGGAGCAGCGGCTGGAAGCACCGGGGCGCATTGCCGCGGCTGACGTGCAGGCCACGCTGCTCGCGCTCACCGCGCGGACCGTCGCGCAGGCGATCGCCGCGCACTGCGGCGAGAGCGGCGAACTCGTGGTCTGCGGCGGCGGCGCCCGCAACGACGCGCTGATGCAGGCGCTCGCAGCCGACTGCGCCGGCTGGCGCGTACGTTCGAGCGCGGAACTGGGACTGCCACCGGAGGCGATCGAGCCGCTCGCCTTCGCCTGGCTCGCCCGCGAGCGTCTGGCGGGCCGCCCGGGCAATCTGCCGGCCGTTACCGGTGCGCGCGGACCGCGGGTGCTCGGCGCCGTTCACCTGCCGCCGCCGACACCGTCCTGAAGCGCAGAAGGGGGCTTGCGCCCCCGTGCCGAACCGCCGCCTGCGACGAGCTCAGACCGAGAAAGACGAACCGCAGCCGCAGGTGCTGGTGGCGTTCGGGTTCTTGATCACGAACTGCGCGCCCTCGACACCCTCGCTGTAGTCGATCTCGGCGCCCTGCAGGTACTGGAAACTCATCGGATCGACCAGCAGCGTCACGCCGTGCTTGTCGAGCGCAGTGTCATCCTCGGCCACCGTCTCCTCGAAGGTGAATCCGTACTGGAAGCCGGAACACCCGCCACCGCTCACGAACACGCGCAGCTTGAGTTCGGGATTGCCTTCCTCGTCGATCAGTTGCTTGACCTTGTTGGCGGCGTTCTCGGTGAACACCAGCAGGTCCTTCATCTCGGTCACGGCATTCATCGCTGGACTCCTGAGGCCCGGATCCCGGGCAGTCGATGGACGTTAATATGCGGCCCCGGCGCAGCCGCTGCAAGATGTTTCCGACTGACGGCGGCAGCGCGCCCCTGCCGGTGCCGAGCAGCCTATTCCGCAGCCACCGGCTTGAACGGCACCACCTTCTCCAGACGGGCGTCGTCCTCGTGCAGCAGGCGCCCGTGCAGCACCGCCCCCAGGTGGATCTCCAGCTTGCGATAGCTCACGTCGCCGGTCACCACCGCCTTGGGCTGCAGTTCGACGTACTCGGCACCGACGATCGGCCCGATCAGCGTGCCGTTGATCACGACGTGCGACACCCGGATCTCGCCCTCGACCCTGGCGCGCTCGGAGAGCACGACGGTGCTCGGCTTGTTGTCCACCGCGACGATGTTGCCGCGGACGTGACCGTCCACACGCAGACCGCCGCTGAAGCTGATGTTGCCGCTGATGTCCGTACCCGTGCCGATCAGGCAGTCGATGCGGTTCTGCGGCTTGTTGCTGGACTTCCCGAAGATCATTGCATGCCCTCCTCGACGACCGGTCTGCCTGCCCGCGCGCGAGGCGCAGGTCGTGAACGCACCGCGGCTGCGGCCGCTCAGGAGACCACGGCGGTCTGGGTCAGCCGCGGCTGCGCGACCCCGTTCTCGAACACCCGCAGCTCGAGGCTGCGCAACACGGCATTGCCCGGCAGGGAAAAACTGCCCTCGACCGGCTGAAACATCCTGAAGCTTAGCGCAGTCGGGGCCGCGGGCTCGGCTGCGGACTGCGGCAGCGGCAAGGCGACCGGTCTGCCGTCCTGGATCACGTTGGCGACCAGCCTGAGCTGGCCGCGAAACTCGCGCTCGCCGGCAGCGGTGTGCACCAGCGTGAAACGATAGCGGAAGCTGCCGCTGTCCCCATCGCGCTGCACGCGAAAGCGGCTCACGGACAGGCCTGGCGCCTTGCCCGACTGGGCGAGCAGTGCCTGCAGCACGGCCGCCTCGTCCTTCGCGGTCGACGCCTCCTCGGCCAGCGTCTTCAGCTGCCGGCTGATGTCGGCGCGCATCGCCTGCTCGATCCGCAGCTGCCGCTCGCTCGATGCGAGATCCGTGCGCAGCTTCGTGTTCTCCTGCTCCAGTGTCTGCACGCGCGCACCGAGCTCGACCACCTGCGCCTCGAGCTGATCGCGCCCCACCGCAGTGAAGCCCTGACTGAACTGGTAGGCGAACCACAGCGTCCCAGTGAGCAGGCCCGTTGCAAGCACGATGATCATCCAGCGCCAGTACCACGCCACGTGCGTCTGGACCGCGACGCGGCGCGCCGAGAGGCCGAAGTGACGGCGGAGCTTGCGCAGCAGGATCATCGGTCGGGCTGGCCGAGCGCGGTGACGCGATCGTGGCCGCTACGGCAGCAGCGCGATCTGGCCAAGACCGGCTGCCTCAGGCAGATCGAACATCAGGTTCATGTTCTGCACTGCCTGGCCGGCCGCGCCCTTGACCAGATTGTCGATCACCGACAGCACCGTGATCGTGTCGCCACCGTGCGGGCGATGCACCGCCAGCCGGCAGGTATTTGCCCCGCGTACCGAGCGCGTGTCCGGCATGCTTCCCGCAGGCATCACGTCGACGAACGGCTCGCCCCGGTAGTGCTCCTCGAACAGCTGCTGGAAATCCGCATCGCGCGTGATCCGCGCGTAGAGCGTCGCGTGGATGCCGCGGATCATCGGCGTCAGGTGCGGCGTGAAGATCAGCCCGACCGGCGCGCCGGCGATGCCCGCGAGCCCCTGCTCGATCTCCGGATGGTGGCGGTGGCCACCCACACCATAGGCCTTCAGACTGTCCGCAGCCTCGGAGAACAGGATGCCGACCTCGGCCTTGCGTCCCGCGCCGGAGACGCCGGACTTGCAATCGGCGATGAGGTGCAGCGGATCGACCAGCCCGGCGGCGAGCAGCGGCTTGAAACCGAGCTGCACCGATGTCGGATAGCAGCCGGGCAGGCCCACAATGCGCGCGCGACGGATCGCCTCGCGGTTGACCTCCGGCAGGCCGTATACCGCCTCCTCCAGCAGCTTCACGCAGGCGTGCGGCATCCGGTACCAGCGCTCGAACTGAAGCGGATCCCGCAGGCGGAAATCGGCGGCCAGATCGATCAGCCGCACGCCCGCCTCGACGAGGCGCGGCGCAGCCTCCATCGCCACGCCGTGCGGAGTGGCGAAGAACACCACGTCGCAGTCCGCGAGCGAGGCTTGCGCGGGGTCGGAAAAGGCAAGGTCGACCCGGCCACGCAGGCTGGGGAACATCTCGGCCACCGGCATCCCGGCTTCCTTGCGCGAGGTGATCGCGCGCAGCTCGGCGTGCGGGTGAGCCGCAAGCAGACGCAGCAGTTCGACGCCGGTGTAGCCGGTGCCGCCGACGATGCCCGCACGCACGCGCCGTGACAGCGCCGAGCCCGACCGCTCCCCGGATTGCGCCGCACTCCCCATGTCGTTCACCTCGTGCTCGTCTGATTGCCGGTGTGACGCGCGACGGCCGTGCGAAACCGCGTCGCGACAACGGCCCCCTGCGGGGTGTGCGCCGCGCGGTGGCAGCCACTGCCGCACCGGCTGTGCGCGTCGGCGACGCCGCTGCGCAGCGTACCGCGACACACTGTGACAGGACACGCCCGGCAGAGCCGGGCCGATGAAAAAGCCGCCCGCAGGCGGCTTGGTGCAACTCTCGCGCCTGCGATCAGCGCTTGGAGAACTGCTTGCGCCGGCGCGCCTTGTGCAGACCGACTTTCTTGCGCTCCACCTCGCGGGCGTCGCGCGTGACCAGCCCGGCCTTGCGCAGCGGCGGCTTGAGCTCCGCATCGTAGTCGATCAGCGCACGGGTGATGCCGTGGCGCACGGCACCGGCCTGACCGGACTCGCCACCGCCGGCCACGTTCACCAGGATGTCGAAGGTGGCGAGGTGACTGGTCAGCACCAGCGGCTGGCGCACGATCATGCGCCCGGTCTCGCGCGAGAAGAACTCGTCGACCGGCTTGTCGTTGACGATGAACTTGCCCGAGCCACTGCTCAGGAACACGCGCGCCACCGCGCCCTTGCGACGCCCGGTGCCGTAGAACTGTTTGTTCGCCACGGTGTGACCCTTACTTGAGATCGATCGGTTTCGGCTGCTGCGCCGAGTGCGGGTGAGCAGTGCCCTTGTACGCCTTGAGTTTCTTCAGCATCGCGCGGCCGAGGGGGCCCTTGGGGAGCATTCCCTTCACGGCCTTCTCCAGCACACGCGCGGGGTGCTTCGCCTGCAGCTTCTCGAAGGTAGTCTCGTAGATGCCGCCGGGGAAGCCGCTGTGACGGTAGTATTTCTTGTCGGTGGTCTTGTTGCCGGTCACCCGCAGTTTCTCGACATTCACCACGACGAAGTAATCGCCGGTGTCCACGTGCGGCGTGTAGATGGCCTTGTGCTTGCCGCGCAGGCGCAGCGCAAGCTGCGAGGCCAGCCGGCCCAGCGTCTTGTCGGCGGCATCGACCACATACCAGTCGTGCGTCGTGGTTTCGGCGCGGGCGGAGAAGGTTTTCATTCTTGGATCCTGGATCGGGTACTGAAGACGGTGCTGACGCGCGGCACGGCGCGGGGCACTCGGAAGATGATCGGGGGAAGGACCTGCGGTGCAGCCGGTGCGCGCGTCGCCATGAATCCGCCGCTGCCCCCCGCGCTGCCACCGCGCGCCGGCGACTGCACCGGCACTGCGCGGCACGCCGCTGCGCCATCCATCCTCGGTCCGCTCGCGCGGACGATCCACCCACTGGCCGGACCGGCCTAGCGTGCGCCGTGTCCGGGCAGAATCGCGCTGCATCCTTGCCGGACGACCCTGCCGGGCAGCCTTGCTGTGCACCCTTGCAGGCGGCACGCAGGGCAGGCGCCCAGCCGAGGAAAGCCGCGAATGATATGAGGTTGTCCGCCATGCTGTCAAACCCGGAGTGCGTCCGATGAGCGTGCTGTTCAACACGGCGCTGTCCTCGGTGCTGTTGCCGCCGCTGCTGTTCGTGCTGCCCGCGCTACTCGGCGTGCTGCTGGCTGCGCGCGGACACCGACGGATCGGACACACGCTGGCCGCCTGCAGCCTGACATTGCTGACGCTTTGCTCGATGCCTGCGGTAGGTGAGCGCATGCTTCGGCTGCTGGAGCCGCGGGCGCTGAGCCCATCGCTGACAGCCGAGTCTCCGACAGGCGCCGCCGAAGCAGTCAGTCCGACCAGAGAGACCCCGCAGGCGATCGTCGTGCTCGGCGGCGGCCTCGCGCGCGAGGCCCCCGAGTATGGTGGCGACGCCATCGGCAGTTCGACGCTGGAGCGACTGCGCTATGGCGCGCGACTGCATCGGCACACCGGGCTGCCGATCCTGGTCAGCGGCGGCCGCCCGCTTGGCACCCCGCGGTCCGAGGCGGACACGATGGTCGCAGCGCTCGCAGCCGACTTCCGGCTGTCTGCGCGCTGGGCGGAGGACCAGTCGCTCAACACCGCCGAGAACGCCCAACGCTCGCGCGAGCTGCTTGCCGCCGCCGGAATAACCGACATCTATCTGGTCACCCACGCCTGGCACATGCCGCGCGCGCGCCTCGCATTCGAGCGCGCCGGCTTCACCGTGACGGCAGCGCCGACCGGATATACGTCGCTCACACCGGGCGCGCGCGCCTGGATACCCTCGGCCGAAGCGCTGCGCAAGACACACATCGCACTGCGGGAGTGGCTGGGAGCGTTCTGGTATCGACTAAACTCCTGAGCCTTGCGACTCGGGCACTCAGTCATGAAACTGCGCATCAAGCTCATCGAAGGCGTCGCTTTCCTGGGCGAAAGCGAATCCGGTCACGCGATCGTGATGGACGGCCCGCCCGATGGCGGCGGCCGCAATCTGGGGCCCCGGCCGATGGAAACCGTGCTGCTGGGAACGGGCGGCTGCACCGCCTACGACGTGGTGCACATCCTGCGCAAGGGCCGCCATCCGGTGACCGACTGCGCGGTCGAGATCGACGCCGATCGCGCGAGCGAAGATCCGAAGGTGTTCACCCGCATCCACTTCCACTTCAAGGTGACCGGCCGCCAGCTCAAGCGCGAGGCGGTCGAGCGGGCAATCCACCTGTCGGCCGAGAAGTACTGCTCGGCCTCGATCATGCTCGCGAAGACGGCCGCGATCACGCACGACTTCGAGCTGATCGAGGCAGGCTGAGCGCGGTTGCTCGCGCCGGCATCGCCGGTGCGCAGCGTCGGCCGCAGCGCGTCCCCG
>CANGUQ010000102.1 GCA_947456915.1 Betaproteobacteria bacterium | reverse complement strand
GCCGGCAACGCAGCGCAACCCCAACCCAATGATCAACCCCCGACCGCACCGCTCAAGATAGTTGACGCTGACAGCTCAGGATAGTTGACACCGGGCACGCAGCGCCACGGCGAGACCGAGGCCGAGCATCTGCGGCGGGTCGAGGAATGGCTGCCGGCATCACGTCGCAGCTGGCTGCTCGGGCCATGGCGACTGGCGGGGTGGACGACCGGCGCGCTGCCCGCGCTGTTCGGATCGCGTGCGGTGTACGGGACGATCGCAGCGGTGGAGACCTTCGTGGACACCCACTACCAGCAGCAGATCGATCACCTGGAGCGTGAAGGGGGTCAGGACCGGTTACTGGCGCTGCTGCGGCAGTGCCAGGCCGATGAGCTGCATCACCGCGATGAGGCAGCAGCGATGGCAGGTCAACCGCTGCCATGGGTATTGCGCGCGTGGTGTGTAGTGGTCGGGACGGGGTCAGCGGCCGCAGTGGTCGTCGCGCGGCGAGTCTGAACGACCGAGTCGAGCGGCCGAGACCAGCGGCGCGCGGCAGCTTGCAGCATGGCGAACAGCAGCCTGCCGTGCGCCGCTGGTGGAGGTCCGCTCGATCGCCGGGCCAGGCGTCGTTACTCTGGCTCTCACCCGAGACATGGTGTGTCCCACTCTGTCGAGTGCCGCGGTGGGCTCACGTCGAGAACCAGCGAGCGTTCATCAAACTCAAGAATTCGCGCGTGATCGGATACCCAGACGCTGACCCGATGACGGAATCGATTCCGCACTTCGGGCATAGTGCAGTACGCCCAACGGTATGCTCGACTACATTCCGATCCTCAATCCACTCCTCAATGGATTCTGGAGGGTAGATGGCGAGGCAATGGAAGCACCCGCAGACTTTCGACGCCGTGATCTGCGCCTGATGCAACGCACAGTGTCGATGTGCGCTGTCGAGATCTCCGTTCGAGAAGCCTGGACCGATGCTCACTGGACGCCTAACAACGTACAGCCTGAGGGGCGCGAAGACAGCAGGCGAGGCGTGTTGGAGGAGCGTCCCTCTCGAAGCGTGCTGCAGGCATGTCCTATCTCAGTGCTTGCATGGTCTTGCTGAACTCGTTCGATACGTCATCGAAACCCAGCGTCCAGAAGCAATATCCAGGCGTTCCGCCCGCGCATTGCCTTTCCAGTTCTTCAGCAAAGTGTTCTTCAATCACCAAGTATTGCGGCCAATACATGGGCTCAAACAGTTTCACTCCCGAAGGAACCGAACTGAAGTTCATTGACACACGCTGAATGCCCGAGCTGGGATATGCGTAATAACTCTTCGGATCCTTGTTTGCGAAATATGGTGCTACATCATCTGCCAGCTTCACATCCAGTGCGATTTCGCCAAACGGTCTGGGGGGCTCGGAAGACCAGGAAGGGTATCTTGCAAAGGATCGGGCCGGTTCCACGCAATCAATTCTTGTCCGTATCTTCATGGCCCAGTACTGCTCGGTCTGTTCCCGTTCAGGGTGCTCAGTCCGGATCTGGGCTGTGTCGAACTCGCAACCGGCGCGCGCTTCAAGGAACTCCTTCATGGAGTCAGACACAACGAAAAACTCCCCCAGATGAAAGAAGTTCTGCACGCGGACAGTCGTGTACGGGGGAATTTCGACAAAGTTGAAAACAAGGCTGTTCAGGAAAGGGGGCAGAGTCGATCGCCAGCACCTCTCCTGCAACCGTAGCAGCCCTACGTCGGGGGTGGCGCCAACCGCGCCTTCTATCCGATAAGGAGTGGAATGACCGCAGGGCACAAGAAGTCTGAATGTCTGCTCGCACATCGCTCAGATGCCTGGCGTGAAGCTGACCGGCGGGCGGCGGCCGCGCACGAATGAAATGGGGCCTGGGCGACGAACGCGGTTGTGCGTCCAGGTGAGCGTCAGGTCAGGTGGCACCCGTGACCTCGTGGCTGTAGACAATGAAGCCAAGGTGCTTCGCCACCTTCTCGTAAAGCAGGCGGCCTGCGGAGTTCGTCACTTGCGTGTGCCAATACACGCGCGTGGCCCCCGCCTGGGCCGCGCGCCGATACACCCCCTCAACCAGCGCGCGACCCACCCCCTGGCCACGAGCCGGCGGCGCCGTGAACAGGTCTTGCAGGTAGCAGACGGGCTCGACACGGGTAGTACTGCGGTGAAACAGGTAGTGGGCCAGTCCGAGCAACTTCCCTTCGTCCTCTGCGACCAGCGCGAAGACGGGTTCAATCGGGTTGAAGAAGCGTGCCCACGTAAGTGCCGTAACCTCTTCTGGCAGGGCGGTCGGACCATTGCGTCCGTAGAAGACGTTGTAGCCATCCCACAGAGGGCGCCAGGCCTCGAGGTCGGCCGAAGCCACCGGCCGGATATTCAATGTGTCATTGACGGCCATGCAGGCGCAGGGGGTAGTGGAGAGGGCAGCGTGACGCTGAGTTGAGCGGCCGGAGAGAATCGTCGGTCCATTTCCGGTGCTAGTTCGTTCGCAGTGCCGGCTTACGTCGGCTTGATCAGACTTTCTTCAGGTGTTCGTGCCAATCACCTTTGCCGCCGCCCAGACGCCGATCGATATCAACCCAATCGCGAGCACTAGCGAAGCAGATACTTCGAACCAGAAGACACCGGGGTTGAATTCGCGCTTGATGCGGGTAATGCCATCCCTGCGAAAAAACCACCCACGGCGTAGCCCTCGCATGACGTGAAGCACAAGCAGAGCGGCACACGGCAGTGCGAGCAGAACAAGCCAATAGGCGAAATGAGTGTATGCCATAGCACCTTACGAAGCTGTGCAAACATCCCGGCTGCAGTACGCGTGTGCCGGGATGATGTGATCAGCAATGGACGTTTCACGCCGTCGGGCTTCCTGGTTTGCATTCCGGCCTTCTGAAAGCGCTCTGGATTGCGCTGTGGGACTATGCAGGTAGCCCTCAGTCCAGCTTGACGCCGCTTTCCCGCACGAACCGGGCCCAGCGCTCGATTTCGCCGGAGACGAACCGACGCGCCTCGTCGAGTGTGAAGGACATCGCGAGCGCGCCCGTGCGCTGACGCGCAGTCACCGACTCGGGCGACTCGGTCGATCGCCGTACCAGATCGTTGAGCCTCTGCTGAACCGCGGCTGGCGTGCCGGCGGGTACGAATACCGCGCTCCACGCCGACAGCTCCAGATCGGCCATCCCCAGCTCGATGAACGTGGGTACGTCCGGCCAGTAGGGCGCCCGCTTCCTCGCGGCGGTCGCGAGCACGCGCAGCCGTTTCTGCTCGACCAGCGGCGTGGCGCTGGTGCCATCCGCGAACACGAACTGCACATGGCCGCCCATCACGTCGGTGATCGCTGGCGGCGTGCCCTTGTAGGGCACGTTCACGACATTCACGCCCGCCCGCAGCATGAACATCTCGCAAGCCACCTGGGCTGTGGTCGAACCGCTGCCGCAGGACAACCTGCCCGGATTCTTCCTCGCCTCCGCGACCAGATCGGCCACGGTCTTCCACGGCGCCTGCCCGCCCACCACCATCGACAGCGGCACGATGCCCAGCCCACCGACGATATCGAACGACGCCGGCGTGTAGCCCAGCTTGCCAGGATAGAAGGCGTAGTTCGACGCATTCGTGGCGGCAGCACCGACGAGCAGCGTGTACCCATCGGGACGTGCGCGCGCCACGACCTGCGCACCCAGCGACCCGTTGGCGCCCGGGCGGTTCTCCACGACCACGCTCTGGCCCGTCGCCTCGTTCAGGTGCCGCGCCAGCAGCCGCGCGCTCGAGTCAGTGCCGCTGCCAGCCGGAAACGGTACCACCATCGTGATCAGTCGGCTGGGGTAGCCGTCCTGTGCGGCAGCGGGGCCCGGCACGGCGGCGCCCACCGAACACAGCAGCGCCACAACGCTCGCTCTGACACGACCGCCCCTCGAGGGACGCGGGACCCTGTTCATGCGGCACTCCTGATGGATCTGCCCCGCGGCGGGCAAGGATGGCAGCGACGACCGGCAACTAGGCATCGGAACCGATGTCCCGGAAGAACCCGGCGAGCGCCTCGTTGAACAGCGAGGCTCTCTCGAAATACGGGGAATGGCCCGCCTGCGCGACTTCGACGATCCGGGCTGCGGGAATCTCCCGCGCCAGCGCACGCAGGGCGGGTGGGGGAATCACGATGTCTTCCTGCGGCGAGATCAGCAGCAGGGGCAGCCCGGTCGAGGCGAGTTCGGCGGGCGCCCGGACTCGCATCGCGCGCAGGCGCCCGCGCAGCACTTCCTTGTCCAGACCGCGCGCCTGCTCGTCGATCTGCTGATAGAGCAGATGCAGTCCCGGCTGCTCGCGAGCCATCCGCAGGCCCGCCGCCTGATGCACGCCCTGCTCGCGACAGCGTGCCACGGACGCTTCTGACGTCTGCTGCCACGCCGCCATCGCAGTCGCATCCAGGCTGGCCATCCGCTGCGGATCGATCGACCCGACCGTGGATGACAGCACCAGTCCGCGCACCCGCTGCGGATGCCGCAGACAGTACTCCACCATCGTCCACCCACCCATCGACTGGCCCACCAGGCAGACCGGGTCGAGGCCCAGATGATCGATCAGCGCGGTCAGATCGTCGGCGTACTTCAGCGGGTCGGGATGGACCTCGCTCACCGACGAAGGGGCGAACCCTCGATGCGCGAAAGTCACGCAGGTGTGGCGCTCGCGAAAGTGGCCGACCTGCTGCCACCACGACATGTGGTTGCCGCCGAGCCCATGAGCGAAGACGATCGCCGGGCCGGCCCCGGAGACCTCGTAGTGGATCTGCGCGCCCTCGACATTCAGGCGCCCGGTATGGCGTGCCCTCATGAAACCCTCGGTCGCGAAGCAACCGGCCAGTGACCGGTGCTGGCTGTGGATTCGATCACCCCCTGGCGCTGGCCTGATGTGGCAGGCCAGCGCGTGCGCGGACGCAGCAGGCACACCCGCAATCGCCCGCGCGACGCCTCACGGCTCGTGCGCCGATCGGGCGCGGCCGCAGTTCATCGTGCAAGCATACCGCCACTGAGTACGCAGCGCCTCCCCTGGTCGGGCGTACGCGCAAGACCCGCCCGGTAGCCTTCGGATCCGTCAGCGATTGCCCGCGGCTCTGCCCGCCACCGGCCCATGGCCTGGATCGAGCAGCCACGCCCAGACCCGGTCCGCCGTGGCGTCATCCATCGGCACCCTGTAGAAGTCGGCATAGCCGTCGAACAGCACCCGCTACGGCGTGTTGTCGCCCCTGCCGAAGTCGACTTGAATTCCGTTCATGACTCCCCCGGTGCGGATCGACAAGGCGGTCGCGGGTGCAGCCCGGCGATGCAAGCCCATCCGGTCATCGGCCGGCCAGGCTCCGTCGTTCGCGGACGGTGCCACTTGCGACGCGGGACGGAGACTGCTCGAGCGCCGGCGCACGGGGCGCCGCTGGCGGCGGTCCGTTCCAACGTCGGGTTGGGCATCACGTTGCTTTCTGCGGGACCAACCGCACTTGGAGCTCGCAGCCAACTGCGCTCGCATAGCGCTTGAGAGTGGCCAGTGATGGCGCGTGCTTGCCTGCCGCCTCCAGCGGTGAGATAGCACTCTTGGTCGTGCCCATACGTTCCGCCACAGCGTCTCACCATTTCTCCGGCAGCAGCGATTTCGTGCGTTTACGAAGAAACTCCAGGTACTTGAGATCTTCACCGTCAAAGATGTCTTCGCCCTCCACTTCCAGAGCCTGAGTCAGGTGCTCGGCGGCGAACTCGAGATCGCCCAGCTCGAACTCGCACTGACCGAGCCGAAGGTACAGAAAGCCATCTCCAAGCCCGCCTGGGCACAACAACGCTGCGTTGAACGCTTCGGTGGCCGGAGCGAAAGCCCCGGTGCGATAATGTGTGTCTCCAATCGCGGCCAGAACCTGCCTGCTGGCTTCGCACTCGTTCTTGGGCTCGGGAATAAGAGACCACGCTTCCATATAGCGCGCAAGCGCATCGTCATGCCTGTCCTCGTCGGCTAACCGATCACCCTCGGCCAAGAGCCCGGCAATGCTATCGTCCAGCGCGCTAGGAAACGGGGACATGTGCGGTCCAACGAACGAGTTGAGCGGCCGGAACCATCGGCGCGCGGCAAGCGTCTGGGCAACCCATCTTGCCCCGGGTTAGTCAGCCGCCGATCGCCCAGCGATGGGGCAGCAACTCCTCGATGCGGCGGGCCGGGTGCGTGGGCAGCCTTTCGAGGACATGCTTGAGGTAGGCATACGGATCATGCCCGTTGAGCTTGGCCGACTGGACGAGGCTCATGATCGCGGCCGCGCGCTGCCCGGCGCGCAGCGATCCGGCGAACAGCCAGTTCGAGCGCCCCAGTGCGATCGGTCGTATCCGGTTCTCCACCCAGTTGTTGTCCGGGGGCAGGTCGCCGTCGTCCAGGTAACGGGTCAACGCCGCCCAACGCTTCAGACTGTAGTCGATGGCCTTCGCGATCGCCGTGCCGTCGGGCACTTTCTGCCGGTTCAGCACCAGCCACTCCTGCAGTGCGTCGGCAATCGGCCTGGCCTTGAGTTGTCGAATCTGCCGGCGTTGGTCGGCGTTGCACTCGCCGATCTCGCGCTCGACGTCATACAGAGCGCCGAACAGCTTGAGCGCGTCGAACGCGATCTGGCTGCTGTGATTGGCCCACAGTTCGTGGAACTTGCGCCGCGCATGCGCCAGACACCCCACTTCGGTGACGCCTTGCTCGAACAGCGCCTTGTACCCGACGTAGTCGTCGCACACGAGCTTGCCCTGCCAGGCGCCCAGAAACGATCGAGCGTGATGCCCCGCCCGGCCCTCGGCAAAGTCGTACACCACCGCGCGCAGCGGGTCGTACGGGCTCGTGCTGTAGCTCCAGATGTAGGCCTTGCGCGTCTTGCCATTGCCTGGGGCGAGGATCGTCACCGGCGTCTCGTCGGCGTGCAGCACGCCGCGCTCGAGCAGCATCGCGCGCAGTGCGTCCACTAGCGGCTGCAACTGCACCCCGCACGTGCCCACCCACTGCGCGAGCGTCGAGCGAGGAATCGCCAAGCCCGCACGAGCGAAGATCCATTCTTGCCGGTACAGCGGCTGATGATCGGCGTACTTCGCCACGAGCACCTGGGCGAGCAGCCCGGCGGTGGCGATACCCTTGTCGATCACCTGCGCGGGAACCGGCGCCTGGGTCAACGTCTGGCACGCCGAACACACCCACTTTCCCCGGATGTGCCGCTCGACGTGAAACACACCGGGCGTGTAGTCGAGCTTCTCGCTCACGTCCTCGCCGATACGCTTCAACGCGCAGCCGCATCCGCACACGGTGCGCTCGGGCTCGTGCCGAACCTCGACCCGCGGCAGGTTCGTGGGCAGCGGTTGGCGCTTGGGCGCGGTGCGAGGGCTCTGATCGGGCTTGGGCGGCTGCAGCGCTTCGAGCTCGTGGCTCAGGGCCTGAAGATCGGCGTCGATCGCCTCTTCAAGCAAGCTGCGCTGCCCACTGTCCAGGCGCTCGCTGCGCGCGGCGAACTGCAGGCGTCGCAACACCGCCATCTCGTGGGTGAGTTGATCGATGCGCGCCTGCCGGAATCGAAGCTCGTTGTCCTGGCGCGAGACCTTCTCGATCAGCGTGGTGGCCAGCTCGCGCAGTTGCTGCGCATCCATCGAATCGAGCTGTGCATGAACGGTCACGTGAGCGATGTTGCCATAGCCGATCGCGTGCGAGAAGTCCTTCTACATCACATGGATCGTCGCCTGATCGCCCACGCGATGCCAGGGCAGGCCGACGACCAATGCGCGCAGTTGTTCGCGTGTGATCGCGATGTTGGCTCGGGCGTGGGCGCTAGCCGGGACAAATCCGCCTTTGTGCAATCGGCGTGCGCACAGCCAGCTGCCGAAGCCGTCGTGCACCAGAACCTTCAGCCGATTCGCGCGGCGGTTGGAGAACAGGTACGCGTGGTGCGAGCGCGCGGCTCCGAACACGCGCACCACACGCGCGAGCGTCGTATCGGGGCCGGCGCGCATGTCCAGCGGCTCCACCGCCAGCCACACCGCATCGATGCGAATCAACGCAGCAGCGTGCGCAACCAGTGCGCACACTCGGAGGCAGCCGCGATCGGCCAGGCGACGTTCACCACCGTCGCCCCGTGGCGCACCTCGATGGTGATGCTTTCCCGAGCTGCGCTCGACGATTCGATGGTGATCGGCAGGAACTGCTCGGCAGCGATGCGGCTGGGCCGGGGCTTGCTCACTGGCGCCGAACGTGCTGGCAACCCGGAGCGCTCCTGCGCGTCGACCCAGCGTCGCACCAGATTCGCATTCAACCGGTTGGCCAGCGCAACCGCGGCGATTGATACGCCCGGCTTGCGGCACGCCGCCACCACCGCCGCCTTGAACTGCGGGGTATGCTTTCTGCGCCGCCGACGAACTCCGTCGCCAGCGGCTGCGACCATCTCGATAGTGTTCACGTGTCCACGGAGAAGTTGCGTGGACACGATACTCCTTCACCGACGCGCCTTCGGGAATGTGAGTTCGCCGGACGCTTACTGCGGTCCGCCAAGGACACGAGGTGCTTTGCGCATCGGCTTTGACCCCGAGCCCGAGAGGACACGGCTGATTCCCGAGCCAGGGGCTCGATGTTCTGGCATGCTCCAAGCGAATTAACCGATGGAGTGACCCCATGCTTCCCAAGAACGCAAGCCTTGCTGAGCGCATTGAGCGACTGTTTGAGATTCTCGCCAAAGGTACCCTGGCGCGGCGCAGACAAGAAGGCCAAGGGCAGTAGGAGCAGCCGGCGCAGCGCATGTCGCGCCCAGCGGCGCGCGCCAAGGATGGCAGCCGGATGTGCAGAGCTGCTGCCAGTGAAGCCTAACGCTACGGTTCAGCGGCGGCGCGACAGCGCCGTCCGTTGTAACCGGTTGTTAGGCCTACTTGTCATCACATTTGCGTCCGGTAACAAAGCCGTTCTGGAACAGGCGATTTACGATCTCGTCATCGGAAAGGAGCGCCCTGATAGCTGACAGCGGGACGCCCTCGCTAATGATGCTGCATCTACTCCCGCGGATGAGTAGATGGTGCTCAGTTGTTATCATCGAGGGTCGGTGGCGAAACCGATGGTCTGGGGTCTCCCACAGGGTGTCATCTGGAAATCCAAGGACGCCTGGATACACTCCAAGCCGGACGTCTTCAACCCGCTCCGTGAGTTGAAGCGTGATGTTGCTGTCTCTTGCGATGACCACAATGTCCATGTTGTTCCGCCTGACGTTCGAGCTAACCGGCCCGCGGAGGCGAGCACCGAAAGCCTGGTACGCGATGATGCACCATGTGCTGCGGACCAGGCTTACGGTGCTTGCAGTAGCGGGTCCGGTTGAGCGAGTGGTTAGGCGTCATCACGCGATCGCGGCATTGGTATCGTTGGATCGAGACTCGCGATCATGAAGATCGATTACGGGTTGAATCCTCAGGTGGACGACTCCCGAGCCCAACGACTCCACGAACCTACACGAGGAAAACTGCAATGCTCGGCTCTCGTACTCCGATATCCAGGAGTTTCTAAGTGAGGTTCGCTCTGGTTCTACGGGCCAGACCCCTGGACGCGGCCGCATGTGCGACGTCACACCTATCCGCCATGGCTTGGCTGTAAGCCGGGCGCGGAAGCACTTCTGGGCGAGGCACATCCTTGCGTAGATGGGGTCGACCGCCACGCGCCGGAAGAACTCACTCACCTCGGCTTCCCCGGGATCGTAGGGGCGATGAGTTGCCAGAAGGCGTAAACCTCGAGGCGTCCGGTACACGCGTACGTTCCAGTCTGTATGGGCGGCCAAGAACTTCGTTAGGCGACGACGGGCCAGAGCTTCAGCGCCGCCCTGCGCAGCCACCCCACATCTCTGCAGCGTCCGTGCAATAGGAGCGCTCAGGAGCGCGGAAGCGACAAGCAAGCCGAGGCCAATGCGCCAACTTCCCAGGAAGATGCCGGTGAGAAGAGTGGCGATCACCAGCACAGCAAAGGTACACAGGATGGGTTTTAGCCCCGAGGAGGGCTCGAAGTCGACATCACCGAACAGCGCAGCTGGTGAGTTTAGACACCGGGCACCATATGCATTCCGCGTGATGGCCTCGTCGCCGTGGCGCCCCAAGACCTCCTCTCGAATGGGAACGCCGTCGCCACCGTTGTACGGAACCTTGGGTTCTTGGCGACGCAGAGACTCGCCGGCAACGATTCGAGCAAGAGCCTCGTCGGCGCGACGCTCCGCCATGGCTAGAGCGTCCTCGGCGCTGAGCGTAGACCAACCAAAGCGGCGCACTGTGATCTGGCGGGCTGCAGTTCTGTGTTGCTTGCGAGCTTCAGCCCAGTGGTCTGGAACGATCATCTGCGAGGTGACCAAAGGTGGGTGAGCAATGACGCCTAACAGTTTGTTGAAAAGCCACCACAGATAGTAAGTCGCGATTGCCGAAACAGCCGATAAGCGACTTCGAGGGACTGCGGTCGACGGGCCGTACACGCTGCGGTTGCTGCCAGATGCCCATGACCGCTGTTTTCATGCCTATTCACGCCCT